>CAZRFK010000080.1:0-7807 GCA_964599275.1 uncultured Clostridia bacterium | reverse complement strand
ACGGTGCTGCCGTAAGTTGTAAGGCTTTTGGTAGTGTGCTATACTTTTGGGGAATCCTGAGTGAGAAATCATGGATTTGGAGAGGAAGAGTGGGTTTGTCCCCACTCTTTTTCATGGTTCAGGGGAAAATATTTAAAAAAGGAGTAAAATAAAGTGTCTACAGAGCAAAATCATTACGCAGAAATCTGGGAGATAGCTGAATCCATTGCTGAAACAGAAGGATTTGATGTGGTGTCTCTGGATATAAAAGGTTCACAGGGTCGTCCTCATGTAACGGTTGTATTGCATAAGGAGGATGGTGTAACCGTAGGGGACTGTCAGCATTTTAACGATCTATTGGGAGCGCGACTTGAGTTAGAAGATCACATATTTCCTGATGGATATTACCTGGAAGTATCCACTCCAGGATTGGATAGGACGCTAGAAGATGACCGTGAGTTTGACATTTTCCGCGGACGCACTGTTCATGTAAACACGTATGCGCCAGTTCATGAAAAGAAAGATTTTATCGGAGCGTTGGAAGGTTTATGTGACGGAGACATTGTCGTCACACTGCCAGAGGGGACTACCTACCGCATTCCGCGGGAAATGGTGGCTCGCGCCAAGCTTCATTATGAGCTGTGAGTTGAGTAGGATGAGACAAAAAGATCGGAGAAAGCCTTATTTAGTAGAGAGAGGAGCATATCATGAATTATGATTTTATGAGTGCTCTTGATGAGCTGAAAAAACAGCATGGGCTGGACAAAGAAGTACTGCTGGAAGCCATTGAATCAGCAGTACAATCGGCCTACCGTCGAAATTACGGTGGGGGCCACGATATCAAGGTAGAGGTTGATCGCGAAGACGGGAATATAAAGATCACTCAATTCAAGGAAGTGGTAGAAGAAGTCACAAATGATGATCGGCAGATTTCTCTTGAGGAAGCCCGGCGAATAGATCCTGGTTATGAGATAGGGGACCGGATGGAGTTTGAAGTGGCTCCAGAGAGGTTTGCCCGCATTGCAGCACAGACTTCCAAACAGGTCATCATGCAGAGAGTTCGCGAGGCCGAAAGAGACAAAGTTTATGACCAGTTCATTGATCAAGAGGGCGACATGATAACTGGATTGGTGCAAAGGATCCATAATGGAAACGTCCTTATCGATCTGGGTTCTACAGAATCCTTACTTGAACCCTCTGAACAGATCCCCGGAGAAAGATTTCAAGAGGGAGACCGGGTCAAGCTGTTTATTGCGGAAGTGAACAAGACTACAAAAGGTCCTCAAATCGTTCTCTCCCGTTCACACCCCCATCTGATAAAGCGCCTGCTGGAGCTGGAGGTTCCTGAAGTCCACGAGGGGGAAGTGGAGATTATCAAAATTGTACGGGAACCCGGAGCTCGCTCAAAAGTGGCCGTCCGTTCCGATGAACCCAATGTGGATCCTGTGGGTGCATGTGTCGGTCAGCGCGGATCCAGGGTGCAGAACGTCGTCAGAGAAATAAAAGGGGAAAAGGTGGACATAGTTCGCTGGTCATCGGTGGAAGAAGAATTCATAGCCAATTCGCTGAGCCCTGCTGACGTTTCGAGAGTCATTCTGGATGAAGATAATAATATAGCTCGTGTAGTCGTTCCAGATGATCAGCTGTCGCTGGCTATTGGTAAGGCGGGACAGAATGCCAGATTGTCAGCTAAATTGACCGGGTGGAAAATTGATATCGAGAGTGAATCAGAATGGAAGGAAAAAGGTGGTGCGGAAGGAGTCAGTGTTAAGATTGAAGACAGTGAGGTGCGTGTTCCCGGCTTCTTTCTCGGCGATAAAGACACCGAAGAAGACGATAGACCCAGCCGCCTGATCGATCGAATGAGAAGTGAGGCAGAAGAAAAAAAGGAAGAAGAGGAATCGGAAGGCGATCAGGGGTTTTGATGCAGCTGATGTTTCAATGAGTTATTGTGGAAGGTGATGAGTCAGGTGAAATCCCGCCAAACCGGTCCAGTTCGAAGCTGTGTGGGATGTGGCGAACGAAAGGCCAAAGAATTGCTGCTGCGCATTGTACGTACCCCGCAGGGTGATGTGCAGTTTGATGAACAGGGTAAAACTCCCGGACGTGGAGCCTACATTTGTGATACCAGCAGTTGTTTGCAAAGAGCTTTTTCCAGGAGACGACTGGCCAATGCTTTGCGGGTGAATTTGATATCCAAGGAGAACCGAGAAACATTAAAAAATGAGATCATCCGGTTAATAGAGGATGAAGGTGGAGGTGGAGGTCTTGGCAAAAGGAATTCGGGTATATGAATTAGCCCGTGATCTTGATATTGAAAGTAAAGAGGCTTTACGCATACTACAAGAGGAACTCAATCTGGATGTTAGTAATCACATGGCAACGGTAAACGACAAAGTTGCAGAAAGAGTAAGACAGATCGTTGAAGGTGAAGAGCCGGCTCAAGAGACCATCGACGAGGTTGATGAACAAGAGGAATCTGTTGACGAAGAAACAACTCCCCGGCAGCAGGACACAACCGAGGCTGAACATGAAGATGAGCAACCATCACAGCAGGAGACCGATCCCGGACAAACGTCACAGCAGCAGGAACAACCTCAACAGCTCAGACAGTCTGACAGCGATGGTTTACACGTTCCAGTTAATTCTGTGACTCTTTCCGGGGCGATTTCAGTAGGTGATCTGGCCGAGACGCTGCAGATTGACCCGATAGCTTTCATGCAGCATCTGGTGAGCATGGGGATAATGGCCAACATCAACCAGGAACTAGATCTGGAAAGTGCTGCTCTGATAGTTGGTGAGCTCGGTGTTGAGTTTGATTTAGAAGAAGGGGAAGATCAGGGAGAGCAATCCCATCGGCAGTGGCAGCAGAGAGTCGCTGAGCACATCGCAGAAGATGATCCAGAAAATCAGGAACAAAGAGCACCAGTGGTGACCGTCCTGGGTCACGTTGATCATGGGAAAACTACACTGTTGGATACCATGAGAGAGACAGCAGTGGCCGAGCGGGAAGCCGGGGGGATAACCCAGCACATTGGTGCCTCGCTGATTAACCATGAAGGTAAAAATGTTGTCTTCCTGGATACTCCTGGGCACGAGGCTTTCACCGCGATGCGCTCCCGTGGTGCCCACGCAACAGATATTGCTGTGTTGGTCGTGGATTCCGTTGATGGAGTCATGCCGCAGACTGTTGAGGCTGTCAACCATGCCAAATCAGCTGGTGTTCCGATAATAGTGGCAGTCAACAAAATAGATCTGCCCGGCGCTCAGCCCGACCGCATTCGTCAGGAGCTTACGGCTCAGGAGTTGGTACCTGAGGAGTGGGGCGGCGAGACCATCTATGTGGATATTTCGGCTGAACACGGTGAAAATATCGATGAGCTTTTAGAGATGATAACACTGGTTGCAGAAATGGAAGAGATAAAAGCTGATCCCGACAAACGGGCACATGGTGTGGTAATTGAATCAGAAATTGAAAAGGGTCGTGGTCCTGTGGCTACCGTCCTTATTCAGGGAGGAACACTGAAAATTGCCGATCCATTCATAGTGGGGATTTATGATGGTCGGGTCCGCGCTCTTTTCGACCAGAGTGGTGACCGAATAGATGAGGCTGATCCTTCTACTCCGGTTGAAGTTCTGGGTTCCTCTGAGGTACCAGAGGCGGGAGATCTGTTTGTGGTGATGGAAGATGATGCTCAGGCCAGAGAACTTGCAGAACAGCTGCAGGAAGAAGAGCGAGAAAATGCACTTGAAGCCTCCAGTGCTGTTTCCCTGGAAGAGTTCTATCAGGGCGAAGAGGATACACCAAAAGAACTGCGGATAGTCCTGAAGGCAGATGTTGATGGTTCTCTGCAGGCCTGCAGCCAGTCACTTGAAAACATCAAGAATGAAGAGGTAACAGTCCGAGTTCTACACAGCGGAGTCGGCGGTATCAATGAGTCTGATGTTATGCTTGCCTCTGCTTCAGAAGCAATAATTGTCGGGTTCAACGTTCGTCCCAATGCGGGGGCGCGTAACGCTGCTGAAGAAGAGGATATTGAGATCCGCACATATCGAGTCATTTATGAAATGATTGAGGATATTGAAAAAGCTATTACCGGGATGCTGGCGCCTGAATTTCGCGAGGTTGTCATCGGTAGGGCCGAAGTCAGGGATACCTTCCAGGTATCAGGAATTGGTATGATAGCTGGGTTGTATGTAACTGATGGAGAAATCCGCCGCAATGCAGATGTGCGTGTCGTCCGAGATGGACGTGTGATTCATGAAGGCAGTATTTCCTCACTCAAGCGTTTTGAAGACGATGTGCGCCAGGTCAGCTCCGGTTATGAATGCGGTCTGGGCGTAGCCAACTTCAATGATGTTAAGGTTGGGGATCGTCTGGAAGTATTTGTGGAAGAGGAGGTCCCCCGAGGTTAGATAGTTTACTTGGAGATTATAAATGGGGGTGGTGATTTTTCATGGACGAACATCAATATACCCTCCGTCGTGCGACCCAGGAGGTAAAACGCATAGTAGCTGAGGTAATCGACAGAGAGCTGAAAGATCCTCGCATCGGCTTGGCATCGGTTGTTGGAGTGGAACTATCGCCTGATTTCCGCCACGCAAGTATTTATATTTCTGTGTTGGGTGACGAAGAGGAGAGGCGGATTACTTTTGAGGGTCTTGAAAGCGCCAAGGGGTACATACGCTCTGAATTAGGTGAAAGAACCAGGTTAAAATATGTACCCGAAATCAGGTTTGTTGAAGATCGCTCTATCGAACGCGGGGCGCGCATTGATGAGATTATCCGAAGGATCAACGATCATGAGGAGGAATAGCTCCTGAAGGGCGATTATGAGGCGCTGACAAGCATTTTAACTGAGGCAGACAGGGTGATGGTGCCACTGCATGTATCACCTGATGGTGATAGTGTGGGCTCTGCTCTGGCTGTTGCTTCGGCATGCGTACAATTAAATGTCCAGGCTGAGGTGGTCAGCTCTGATCCGCCACCTGAAGAGCTAAAATTTTTGAAGGGATGGGGGGGGATAATCCAACCTGAAGACAGCTATGGGAGTTACGATCTGGTATTGCTATTGGACTGTAGCTCTCCGAGCCGGGTAGGTAGAACTTCAGATTTAATCTTGACCGAGCCGAGACCACAGGTGGCTACCGTTGATCATCACCGCTCGGGACAGAGATTTGGTGACTATCTGTGGGTTGAACCCGAAGCTGCAGCAACAGCTGAAATGCTCTTTGATTGGATCAAAAATACCGATATTCAGTTTAATGAAGATATAGCTATGGCTCTATACACAGGCATAGCTACAGATACCGGTTTTTTTGCTTACCCAAATACCACGGCAGAAACCTTCGAGCGTGCTGCTGATCTGGTTTCAGCTGGAGCTGAACCCAGCGTGGTATACAGCAAAATACATGAAGAGCGACCGGCTTCTGAGATGAAATTGTTGGGTAGAGCACTTAACCGCATGCAGATTCAGGACAGGGGTAGACTTGCCTGGACAGAAATACGGGAGGAAGACTTTGAGATTTGCAACGGAACTTCTGAGGGTGCCGAGGGTATAGTTAACTATCTCCGGTCCATTTCCGGAGTGGTTGTCGCTGTAGTATTCAAAGAAACTATTGCAGGTCAGGTAAAAATCAGTCTGCGTTCAAGTGAGGAAGTGGATGTCAGCGAGCTGGCTGCCTCTCTGGGTGGGGGTGGGCACGCCAGAGCAGCGGGGACAACTCTCGAGGGCAGCCTATCTTCAGTACGCCGAAAGGTGTTAGATGAAATTGAGTTTTCTGATAAACCGCACAAAGAGGAGTCGCCCTGACAATGTATGGAGTTTTGAATTTATTTAAACCGCCGGGTTATAGTTCTCACGACATGGTCCAGGTGGTACGCAAGCAGCTGAACGAAAAGAGAGTTGGGCACTGCGGAACATTAGATCCCGGGGCAGCTGGCCTTCTTGTGGTTTTGGTAGGACGGGCCACAAGGATACAGGAATACCTCACCTGCATGGATAAAGTTTATGTAGCCGAATTGACATTCGGCCTGGCAACTGACACTGGTGACGGTTTCGGCTCTTTAATTGAGCAAGGGGAGTACCCTGAGAAAGTCACTCACTTTGAGGGTGTTTTCAGCGATTTTACTGGCACTATCGAACAGATCCCCCCCATGACTTCGGCCATAAAACATCAGGGTACCCCACTCTACCGGTTGGCTCACCAGGGTCTTTGTGTGGAACGTGAACCCAGAGAAGTACAAGTGGACAGCATAAGTATGCTGCAATGGCGGCCCGGACCTCCCCCCAGGGCTCTGCTGAGGATCGCCTGTTCAGCAGGAACTTACATTCGGGTATTGCTGTCTGAGCTTGCCAGAGCCGCCCAAAGCTGCGGCTACATGTCTTTTTTGGTGAGAGAACGCGTGGGGGATTTTGAGTTGGGTAATGCTTTTGTGCCCGGAGACATCTCCGAAAGAGTGCTTATTCCCCTGGCGGACTCCCTCGATTTTATGCCTGGAATTTGTCTTAATCAACGTGATACCTACCTGGCCTCCCATGGTGCAGCGCCGCGTGATATAGATTTGGAGCAGATCCCGTTGCATAAACCTGTAAAGCTGATAGAACCCTCAGGTCGGCTATTGGCCATATCTGAAATAGTTAGAAGTACTGATGGTGTTAAACAGATCAGCTTGCTGAAAGTATTCCCCAGTACCATTTGACGACAAAGGAGAGAGACGAGTTGAAACGCAAAACATACAGGGAATTTAGCCGTGAGAAGAAGCGGAAGCCCCGGATAGCAGCTATAGGGACTTTCGATGGAGTACATTATGGTCATCAAACATTGATCGGTAAAGCTCGTAAAAAGGCAGAGAGCGTAGGGGCAGAACTCATAGTCTTGACCTTTTGGCCTCCTCCTGCTGTTTATCTTGGACCTGAAGATTCACAACGAGATGACCTTTTAACTGAGCAGGACGAAAAGGCTGAATACCTGCAGCAGCTTGAGGTTGATGTCCTGGTAACTGCACGCTTTGACAGTCATTTAGCGAAGCTGACACCGCAGCAGTTTTGCCAGCAGATTTTAGTCCAAGAGTTGGGACTGGATTGGGTTTTTGTTGGGTTTGATTTCTCTTTTGGTTATCAGGGTCGTGGAACTCCTGAAAAACTATGCGCTTTAGGTGATGAGTTGGGGTTTAGAGTCGAGGTGTTACCACCGGTACAACTCAACAATACCAGCGTTTCCAGCACACTGATTAGAAGGTATATCCGTAAGGGAGAGGTGGATGTTGCTGCACAAATGTTGAAACGTCCCTACCGGTTGGATGGACAGGTAAGGCCGGGAGCCAAGAGAGGAAAAGAACTTGGTTTTCCCACTGCCAACATCGTGTTCTCTGCGGATAAAGTGACACCTAAAGCGGGAGTATATTCGGTGCGAGCTACTGTTTTAGAAAAGGATGTAAAGTGTCGTCCTGGTGTAGCACATTTAGGAGGCAGTCCCACCTTTTCAAGTGGTGACGATTCGGTTGATTTGGTGGAGGTACATATAATTGGTTTTGATGGAATGCTTTACGGTGCCCAGCTGCAGTGTCATCTTATACGATGGCTGCGAGGGAACCGTCACTTCCACTGCCTGGAAGAGCTATCCAGACAGATACGCCGGGACATCGATAAGGTAAATCAGGAAAAACAATTTCCGCCAGAATTGCGCGGAGCAGTTGGTTGAATCAGACTCTGAATGAAATTGTCGTTTGCCCACGAAGATTAACTATGTTAAAATATTGCTGATGGAAAACCTTTACCTTGACTGGGTTGTGCGAGTTCCTCCAACGCCAAGCTTGGTCAACGGA
>CAZRFK010000079.1:0-7850 GCA_964599275.1 uncultured Clostridia bacterium | reverse complement strand
CCTTCGGGAATAAACCTTACTGTCATGTCTTCAAAATGGAAGGCTTCATTGTTATCCACAAATGGGAGATGATCATGATAGTCATCATTTCTTACCAATTGGACGTGCGAACCATCTTCCCATTCCTCGATCGTAAATGGACCGTCACCAATAGTCCTGCGGTTGAACTCTTCGGCACCCATTTCCTCAGCAGCACCCGCTTCTACTGGAGCACCGTAAGCACTGGACAGGACAACGAACATACCCGGTCCGGGTTCGGACAGTTTCAGAGTCAGGGTGTTATCCTCTACAACCATTTCTTCGACAGGATTGAAATCGAAAGCGTATGGACTATGCTCTCGATATCTTTCCACCGAATTTTTATAAGCCTCTGGTGTGAGTGGCACATCATTGTGGAAGGTACGTTCCTCGTCAAAAGTGAAGATTATTTGCAGTCCATCTTCTGAGATCTCAACATCCTCGACGCCATAAGGTAGAATCTGATCGTTATTTAACCCCAGGCTGATAGGAGGAGTTGTGAGCATTCCATCAACCAGACCGTAGATAGTAGTAACCTGCTGTGGGTCTGTACCCTGAATCTCTCCAGGTATGGCGGCAATAAATTCATCCTTATACTCGACTTCTTCTTCAGGATCTTCAACAGCTTCTTCAGATTCTTCACAGGCAGCTGAGAAAACCATAAATCCAGTCAGCAAAACAACCAGAACAACAAACCAGTAATGTTTCCTGTGCATTGGATCCCCTCCGGATCTACTTAATGATGATATTAACTTTAAGCAGCTACATTACTATTAATATTTTAACATACAGTGCAGTTGCAGTCGACATTCCCTCATGTTTAACTTCTGCCATTTTACCCCAGGACTGTTCAATATCATCGAGCATCCAACACTTGTCCGGGTGTTTCTCCGACCAGTTCACCTTCTGCTACTACTGCCTGTCCTCCGACCAGCACCCATTCGATGCCATCAGGATACTGACAGGGCTGATGTAGTGTTGCTCGATCCTTTAGATCAGCGGGGTTGAAAACAACCAGATCAGCAGCGGCCCCTTCTCTTATGACTCCCCTATCTGATAATCCCAACCACTGCGCAGGTAGGCCGCTACATTTATATACAGCCTCGGGAAGAGTCAGGGTCTGCTGCTTGAACACGTAGTGGGAAAACAATCGCGGATAAGTACCATAAGTACGAGGATGAACTCCGCTAAATCCAGATTGTCGGATATCCAGAGCAAAAGTGTCGGTGCAAATGGCTGAATCTTGATGCTGAATTACTTTCTTAACATCTTCTTCATCCATCGCGAAGGCACAAAGAACTTCGCCGGAATTTTTCAAAAGCAGCTGCCGCAAAACCTCTATTGGTTCAGAATTTTCCGATAACGCGATCTCCTTGATTGTCCGTCCTTCATACTGCTCAGTATGGGGACTCAATAAAATGGTGTATCCCCAATCAAAATCACCAAGAGAGCTTTTCCATCCTGGATAACCGCTTTCCATATCCTGCCGCAGGCGCGGAAACTCGGTCTTGTTTTGCAGACGATGTAAAGATTTTTCCCGTCCTCCACTTACAAACCAGGGAGGCAGGAGATCCATCAGCGGTATAGTGGCCGAAAATGCATAAGGGTATACATCCAGTCGAACCTGTCTACCGCTGCTGGATTCACTATCAACCAGCGACAGGCTCTCATCGATCTTACCCCAGTTTTCGGGAATCATGACCTTGTGATGAGAGATCTGTACGGGTACCGCAAGGTTCCGGCCGATCTGAAGTGCCTCTCTTATCGCATCAAGCAATCCTGAAGCCTCATCTTTCAGGTGGCAGGCGTAGAATGCTCCATCATACTCCCTCAGGGGTTCGCAGACTGAAGTAACCTCATCTGCAGTCGCATAGCATCCGGGAACGTAATCCCGACCAGTGGAAATCCCCACTGCCCCTGCCTCAAGAGACGCACGTACTAATTGCTGCATTTGCAAAATCTCATCCTCCGATGCCGGACGCTCAGCTTCAATACCTACTACACTACCTCGAACACTACCCTGACCGGCCAACATCATTACATTTACTCCCGTTCCCACCTGACGGACTTCATTCATCCATTCACGCAGAGAACCTTCCCACACATCATATTGGCGGCTTAGCGGATTTTCGTCAGATTGGCGTCTTTGTCTGCGACGCTCAACGGATTCACCGTAATTTGGCGCTACGGAATTTCCGCAGTTACCACCTACAGCGGTGGTAATCCCCTGAGCCACCAGGTTCAAACATTTATTGTTCAACCGTAAAGTCGAATCAATATGAGAATGTATGTCTATAAAACCTGGACATAGTATCAGGTCTTCTGCATCAATTTCTACTGCATCGTCATTTGCAGTGAAGTCTCCTATAGCAATAATGCAACCACTTTCAACAGCGACATCAGCGATAAAGGGCTTATTGTTGAGTCCATCTACTACCTGTGCCTTTTTAAAAAGATATCGATGTCCCATTCTGTCAGGCAACAGTCTTTCCTCCTCAGAAAAACCCTTGTTTGTCCGATATTATTTCGGGAGAAGTTATCGTACAGGAGATCTGTGGGAGCAAATCCGGCCTGGAGGTTATACTCCTACCGGATTTGCTCAATTATTATGAGGTCGAATCAACAATACAGAATTTAACTATCATTCACTGAAATCGTGCATTTTCCCAACCAGGGATTTAACAGATTCTCTATAAGAATGATATCCTGCAGTAAAAGGCAGGGAAGGACCAGCACGATGTCTTCTTAATAGCTGGGCTGCTCGGTTATGCAGCGGGATTGATTGGTTCTCAGGTATACTGAATTCAAATAGGAAAGCAAGCACTCGGTGTATAATGTTATCCTCCCCGAATTCATCCGGACATTTGAGGGCTTGATTGAGTGCTTCTATCGCTTCTGCACTGTTTCCCTCACAGTTGGCTACCCTGGCCTCCACCAGATAATACAGTCTTCGTTCCGAATCAGAAACTTTCTGCAGCAGGTCTGGAGTCATCCGCTTTTGCAGCTTGTAGACTTCTTCCCAGGGAACTGGTTCAGTATTGAGATGACACAAGGCCAGTTCGCAGTAAGATCTCAGCATCCCTTCAGCATTTTGACCACCGCGGAAAGCGACTGAGCTTTGCAGTAAACGGGCTGCCTCCTCCGGATCACCAAGCCTACGTAGAGCAAATCCGCAATCGACCAGGAGATCAGCCCTTGCTTCTCTGGACAGGTGCTCACCGAGTTTGAGCGATTTACTGAAATGAGTTTGTGCTTTCTCGTAGTTATTCACACCCATGTAACAATGTCCAAGCCCCCAGTGAACAATTGCCGGACACCGGCCCACCGCGGATTCATCGGAAATCTGAAGGGTTTCGTGCAATAGCTCTTTGCCTCTAGCGCTCATTCCAGCACACATGACGGCATTGGCATAACCAATAAGAAGCCGCGTGGCATAGCCGGGATTTCCCCCGAATCTGTCCTGCAGCGAATTCCAACCCAGGAAGAACCAGTGACTGGCCCGATCATAATTCTCGGTTTCACTTTCTACTATTCCCAGGTAATAATAGGCACGAGAAATAAGGTAGGAGTTTCCACCTCGCTCCCGTAAGTCTCTCAGCTGCTGGTAAAGATGTACTGCTTTCGAATGATCTCCTTTTTGATAATACACCAGGGCCTGCGTGTTTAAACAATTAGCCCGGTATTGACCTGATTGGACATCATCTCTGGCCGTGGCTTCCTCCAGAACTTTTACGGCCTCAGTATGCTGACCATCACGGCTCAACTTTCTCGCCAACCTGAGCATTTCCGGAGTGGGAAGCTCTGAGTGCTCCATGACTTCTTCAAGCAACTTCACCAGGGGCACCCTCAATTTGTCAACAATATAGTCCAGCATATCTATTGATGGTCGTTTGACGCCCTGTTCCACAGCTGCCAGGTGACTGGTGGAGTATTCTTCATCTACTACTTCCTCGCGAGAAAGATCTCGTGCAACTCGAAGATTCTTCAACGTGCGTCCTAGTGGCATATTATGTAAAACCCCTTCTGCCGCAGCAATAATTAGAGTGATGTGTGGTTGTATTTCTAATATGTTTTAGATATAGCTCACCACAATTCCTGCCTAAGAGAAGCTCCATCTGCAAAATTTAGCCCATTCTGTCGATTAAATCTGCTGATTCGAATAAACATGTTCGTTTAACACCTGGCAAGGATCTCCAAAAGGAATCAAAATGAATCAAAAAATTAATCCGACTCTCCGGGAACAGGTCTGTTCTCGTAACGAAGTACAGTATCGAGTCCGCGATCAACAATTATATTTCGTATGCTTTTGGCCGATTTCTTTTCGAGAGGGAGTTCGTCGGCTGTAGCAAGACGGATAACAATACGGGCAACTCGTGCGGCATCCATCTGTAAAAAACGTGGATTCACTTTATCCAGGGAATCCCAATAAGTGTGACCGTAACCTCTTGGTGCTTCTCGAGATCCAGAAGAGAAGGAAGACAAGCTGGCAGCAGGAATTCCGCGGGCAGCAAAAGGATACATGTCCGAGTACAGGCTAAAGCCATCGCCCACGCTCATGTCTGATTCATACATATCGCAGGCCATCTGCTGAAAATATTTAACTGACTCAGGCCAACCCTGCAGGACCAGTGATGTTCGATCGCCCCGACCAGCCCCATCAAGATTCAACATAAAAACAGTACAGTCATCAGAGTGACGTTCGACATACTCATTGGAACCTAAAAGTCCCATTTCTTCCTGAGCAAACCCTACGAAACGTACAGTGCGCTTTAAACACTCAGCATGTGGAGCCAGGGCTCGCAAGGCCTCGACAAGCACCGTCACGCCAGCTCCATTATCTTTCGCTGATTGGCTGATGTCATGTCCATCATAATGTGCTCCCAGTACGATAACTTCATCTGTTTTCTCCTGTCCCGATAAGTCAGCTATTACATTGTAAGAAGTGGTCGGCGCAATCTGGCTGTTCGAGGTAATCCTGAGATTAAAGTCACTCTGGTGTTGCTGCAGCAGTCGATTCAACCTCTGACCGGTTTCATAAGAAACGGATATAGCTGGAACCTCACAGGCTGCACCAAAACGAGCGGAACCTGTCTCTGGCAATCCCCCGGGCTCTCCCCTCATCCAGATAAACCCGACTGCTCCTGCTTCCAGAGCACGACCCAATTTTTCACCACGGTGCATGGCTCGCTGATAAAACCTCGGAGTAGCGGTGTTCACCATCACAATTGCCCCGTCCATACGTTCGTAGTTCTCCTTATATTTCTGTGGATGACCATCGCCGAGATAAACCAGGGGCGCTTTTACCTCACCTGGAGGGCAAAATGGCAGAGCGATACAGTCAAATTGCTCCTTTACCACTCCTACGCTTTCTAAAGTTGTACTACCTCGTGTCCATCCCTTGCAATTGAATTTTTCACAAACACTTCTTTCTGCTCCAACACTTTTCATATGCTCCCGGATAAACTCAGCAGCTTGGCGTTCCTGCTTGCTTCCTCCGAAGCGCGAACCATATTTCTCTACTAATTCGCTGAGAAAATCCATACCTGATCGTGATAGGTATAAATCAGCTATAATATCACGCTCTACCTGTTTCAAATCCATGTATCACACATCCTTTCTGTAACAATGGGCAAAGCCATATGAGTTACTCACTTTTTCTTGGTGACAGGGCCACTTACCTTCAATTTTTCAATAAATGCGATTACCCATGATGGATTCATTGAACAGTCGACAGTCGCTTGCAGATGGTTGCATAAATTGTGTAATTGTGACGACTGGAAATTTGTCTGCCTTTTTGCAGAAAATAATTGTGATTCTGAAAATCTCTGTGATTGTTTTTACCAAGCACACATTCGCAGCCAACCATTTATTAGGGACATTCTCAGCCGTGACAAATGACATGGGTGTGCTGCCTTTCTGCAAATGTGAATTGTAGGTGAATGCATCTAAATCAAAGGTAATGAACTGAAAACCGGGATATGCTGCAGTTTCTGGGCGAAGATTGAGGTTTTAAACTTACCACAGATGAGCTGGAAAGTATCCTGACCGCTTTACGGCCTGGTGGGTGATATTTCTTTACCACTGCAACCATTTTCGTCCCCTCCAAACCCTTAGATTTGTGATGGTTTGGCCCTATTTGCAACACAATATTACCCCGAGGGGTCTCAATGGTGACGAACAATCCTGAACTGGCTCCAACAGCATCTACCTGGAGAGCACGTTAATCGTCTCCTGGCTTTACCGCTGGTCGTTCAGTGGAGTAAGCATGGGATTTGTTTAACTTGAGTAACACTGCTGCACAAGAGATGGTGAACAAGCCCAGAAATTTCAATGCCAGCTGTACTGAATAAATTTCTGCCAGATTCGACAGGACAAGCACCCCCAAGGCCGAACCCAGGGTCCCCATAGAACCGCGCAGCCCCATAGCCATCCCGCGCTGCCCATCACTTGTGGATTCTGCTATCAAATTCAGTACGATCGGAAGGTATAATCCACCACTCAACCCCCATAGGACCAAAAGCCCCATAATCAGCGGTCTGGAACTGGTAAGAGGCAATAACATTATGGGGACTCCAATTAGCCCCATACTCAAGATTAAAAGCGTTGATTCGTCCTCAACACCTAAAAACTTCCGGGCTAACCTCTTGATTAAATCAAAAGCTAACCTGATCGATGTTGAAGATACAGTGCGAAGAGACTGCAGCCGACCGATCTGAAAGCTTAGTAAACCAATCGATTGAAAGTGAATGGGCAAAAGAGAAGCTCCCATGGCAAAAGTCATAAACATTACAAATGAAGAAACACCGGCAAGCATTACCCCTTTGTGTAGAGTGAAAATTTCCACAGCATCTTTGAACGAAGTATGGAGCGATTCTTTAAGTCGGACTTTTGCCCCGGAAGTAGTTTTCTCCAGATCTCCAGCAGTTTCTTTACCAAACCAGACAGACAACCCCAAAAGCGCAAGACCACATAAAGCAAACACAGCAAACAGGGGCATCATGCCAAAATTATCCCTGATAAACCCTCCTAAAGGAGGACCAAGTAACCATCCCATACCAACAGAAAAACTGTATTTGGCTACCGACTGCCTCATGCTGGTTATATAAGCAGGAATTGTTACCCAGGTGATAGAAGTTCCCAACCCAAAAAACAGCTGCCCGACAAAAAGCAGAGAAGGAACAGATGACGACAGCACATACATTGCTGCTGCCAGCAGAAAACAAAATGCCCCTCCAAATATAACTTTTCCGTGTCCTAAGAAGTCTGATACAGAACCGATAGGAATTCTGCTGACAGCTGCCACTGCATAATTGACAAAAACCAAATATCCTACCAGTCCAATTGTCATACCTATTTCCTCACCAAATAGAGGTAGATAGGGCGTAATCATACTCGAACCTATTGAAGAAACAACTGCAAATAAAGTCAATATCCAGAACAAACGCTCCTGTTTTTCCACAGCTACAATGCTCCTTGCCATGCAGTCTAGGGAGTACCCTGTATAAATCTCTAATCGCATTCAGTCACTTGTATTCGATACACATAACACCTTAACTCAAATGCTGTCTTGGATCTACCTATTAATTAACAAAACATCAAATATAGAAATGGGGAATATACAAACAAGAATACCTACCCGCGTAGTTTGAAATGTACTGAAAGTTTGGAATTGCTCTAATCGTAAACGGCCAACAACCCCCGAAATATTCTATCCATGCAGGTTCAGACATTAATCCAGAGAATATAACAACTATATCGCTGGCGAACACCTTTTAAGTGGAGGGTATATAATGACAAACCATCAATGCTGCGAACAATCCGTTACATCTCAA
>CAZRFK010000078.1:0-7965 GCA_964599275.1 uncultured Clostridia bacterium | reverse complement strand
AACGGCCAGGAGAGCAACACCCACATCAGCAAAAACCGCTCCCCACATGGTGGTCAATCCCAGGGCCCCCAGCCCCAGAAAGGTTGCTTTCAGTCCCAGAGTCATGACCACATTTTGCAGGACAATTCTCCGGGTTATGTTTGCAATTTTGAAAGCTGCTGGCAGGCGGGAAATCTGGTCCTGCATAATCACAACATCTGCGGCCTCTATGGCTGCATCTGAGCCCAGGCCTCCCATAGCAATACCCACATCAGCAGCTGCAATTACCGGCGCGTCATTAATTCCGTCACCGACGAAAGCTACGCGGGAGGCGCCGACATTTTTCTCCTGTTTTGATTTTATCTCTTCAGTAATCTCAACTTTTTGTTCTGGTAAAAGCTCTGCCCAAAACTCATCTATATTCAGCTGTTCGGCAACCTGTTCAGCCGCGGATTCAGTATCACCGGTGAGCATATTCAGCCGATTTATACCTTCTTTCCGTAGTTCGGAGAGAGTCGAAACGACATCTTCTCTTGGAGCATCGGATATGTTCAAACGTCCCACGAGATGATCATTTCTGGCAACGAAGACTTCGGTCCCCATGTTCGGAGTGGTTGGTATAGATATTCCTTCCTGCTGCATCAATCGTCGGTTGCCGACCAGCACCTGCTGTTGACCAAGTCGGGCAGAGATTCCCCGTCCTCCCTTTTCCTCATATGAGTGAAGTTTATCTGTGAGTGCCTCTTCACCTTCACTTGATATCTTCCGCTGGGCTCGGCGTATGGCATCGGCCAGCGGATGAGTGGAGTGAGTCTCAGCAGCCGCAGCCAGTTCGATGACGTCAGATTCTGTGTATTCAGCTTCGGGGTGAATGTTCTGTACAGCAAAATCTGCGTCTGTGAGTGTGCCTGTTTTGTCGAATACGATTGATGAAACCTGATTCATTGCATCCAGGAAGTTTGCACCCTTTACCAAAATTCCGTGTTTTGAGGCCAATCCGATGCCCCCGAAATATCCCATGGGTATTGATATGACCAGGGCGCAGGGACATGAGATGACCAGCAGAGTCAATGCCCTGTAAATCCAGGGTGAAAATGGAGTCCCAGTCACAACAGGCGGAATCAGTGCTAGGGTCAGGGCGCCAAAAACGACGGCTGGAGTGTAGTAGCGGGCAAGCCGGGTTATAAATTTTTCTGTCGGAGCTTTTCGGTTTGCTGCTTCTTCAACCAGCTGCATTATCCGGGACACCTGAGATTCAGAGTATATCTTCTTTACCCGTACTTTAAGGACTCCGCTTTCGTTTACCATGCCGGAGAGGATTTCCTCACCGGGATTTATTTCACGGGGTACTGATTCTCCTGTCAACGCAGAGGTATCCACCCACGAATGCCCCTCCTGCACTTCACCATCTACTGGGACACGGTCACCGGGCTGAACGACAATAGTGTCTCCCACGTCTACCTCGTGGGGGTGGACTTTCTCTACCTGATCCGGGGAAATCTGCAGCCGGGCATAGTCGGGACGCAGCTGCATCAGCGAGCGAACTGAGCGTCGAGAACGGTGCACAGCTGATTGCTGTAAATATTCTCCCACACAGTAAAACAACATAACCCCGACTGCCTCGGGAAGCTCACCCAGGGCAATGGCTCCAAAAGTCGCTATAGTCATCAAAAAGTTTTCATCAAATATATCAGTTTGTTTGAGGACATTATCAATGGTTCTCTGTATGACTTTCCACCCTACAAGGGAATAGGCGGTCAAAAATACTGCGTAATCAGCCCATCCGGATGGGGTCTGTTTCAGAACAGGTCGTAAAAGAAGGGCTGCAGAAAATATTACAGCAGCAGCGATTATACGTAACAGTTCATTCGAGAAACCTGTACCTGCTGCCGCACTCTCCTGTCCAACTGCACCACCTGCAATTGTTGGGGCTGGAACTAATTCTACTTCGGGGTCAACTTCGTCCAGGACTTGTTCGACGGTTTCTTTATGCTGAGAGTCTATCTGAAGTGATTGGGTAGCAAAAGTGACTGAAGCTCCCTCAACTCCATATTCGCTTCTCAGTTTATATTCAATACTGCTCGCACAGTGTGGGCAGTCCAATCCTTTGAGAATGTATCGCATGTGTTGCCTCCCCTACACATAATACATTTGAATGAGTATCGAAATGTCCATAGATAGAGTACTAGGATGGATTTTCTCAGTCAAGGGATAGTTCAGTAATCAGGGGGTTGCTGAGAGGGGGATAAAACTAAAATAGCCGAAACCAGCTGTCAGCTGGTTTCGGCTGACCAGAAGACAGTGATGTTAATGGGTGCCTTCCAATACTTTTACTGCTACTTCATTTTCGATGCCTTCAGCGAAAGTATCTTTGTAGGGACAGGGGCTGACCAGACAGTTACCCAGGTGTATGGCTTCAGCGCCCAATTCCTTGAGTTTTTCAGCTTTTTCTACGACTATATCAGCTTTTCCACGATTGCAACCTCCGCAGGTATCCAGACCTACCAGCTGGGCTTCCGAATATTCTTCAAATTGCCCAGTCTTTTCGCGTACTGCTGAAAGACATCCAGCGGCAGGACAACTTTCACTGACTCGGTCGCATCGAATAATTCCTACTTTCATCTATTTGACCTCCTAGAACAATTTTAATTGTTTTATCAATTGGGGTTCTTGTAAACCAGGGAAAATCCTGCATCGAATTTTATGTCTAACTGGCGAAACGTGAAATCCTTGTTGTTTCATGGCACAAATACCCCTCTTAACCATAGACTGCAACATACGATATCAGATACAATATTGCATAAATATATTGTTCAAGCACTCAAATAACAATATTTATTTGAAATTGGGGAGGGGAGAATCAACAATGGATAAAAAGATAGCAGCTATAATACCAGCATACTGCGAGGCTCCCAGGATCTCCACTGTGTTGGACTTGGTCTGTCAAAGTGAGATGTTTTCACGTGTAGTCGTTGTTGATGACGGTTCTACGGATGACACCGCTCACAAAATTAAACCATACCCGGTACAGATGATAAGGCATGAAAAAAATCTGGGCAAAGGGGCCGCGATTCAAACTGGTCTACAGCATGCTGGGAATTTTGATTTAGTAGTATTTCTGGATGCAGATTTGACAGGGATGACCAGAGGCCACCTGCAGAGTCTAATAGATCCGCTCATAGAATCCCCGGAATCGGGTATGGCAATAGCACAGTTCATTGAAGGTCGATCACCTGTTGATCTGCAGCAAAAATGGTTTGCGATATTGAATGGACAACGTGCTCTGACCCGTCAGTTCACTGATCTGTTGCCGGATATATCATGGACTCGCTTCGGTATTGAAGTGTTTCTGAATCGATTTGCTTATGGACTGGGAATACCTTTTGTATCCGTGCCCTGGAAAGGTGTAAGCCATCATCTTAAAGAGGAAAAGTTTGGCCCGGTATTGGGGTTTTATGCTCGCATCAAAATGTACAAGGAAGCTCTTGCTACCTACGCAACTTATCAGCGACGGGCAGCAGAGTTAAGATGCGACCAGCTGTGCTGGGATTTGATGAGTGAAAACAGGCAGACTGCAGGTCGACGGGCTTGAGTATGGTATGATTTTCAGTGAGCGGCTCCCATTGCACAGAAACGACGGGAGCCGCAGTCTTTTTACAGGTTATAGATATCTGTAAATTTATTTTTGATGTATGAGAGATAGGGGTCTAGGCTGAAAGTTTGTCCTGTGGCCCGGCGCACCAGTTCCTTGGGTTTGAATTTTCTTCCGTTGTTATGGATATTCTCCTGCATCCACTGCAGAAGCGGTGCAAAATTACCCCTGGTGAAATCATCCTTCATACCTGAAATTTCATCCGATGCAGCCTCAAACAGCTGTACTGAGATAATATTGCCGAGAGTGTAGCTGACAAATGATGCTCCGAAACCTCCAGACCAGTGTATATCCTGCAAAACACCATCTACTGGACTCTCAGGAGCTATGCCCAGATAGTCATGATACTTTTGATTCCATGCTTGCGGTAGATCTGCAAGATCCAGCTCTCCATCATAGACTTCCTTTTCGAGTTCAAAGCGGATAATGATGTGCAGATTGTAAGTTACTTCGTCTGCTTCAACCCTTATGAGGGAGGGGTTCACCTTATTAACTGCCAGATAAAAATCATTCATCTCTACCCCTTCAGTTTGACGGGGGAACAATTCCCGCATCTGTGGATAGAAAAACTGCCAGAACTGTCGCGACCGACCGACCAGGTTTTCCCACAGTCTGGATTGTGATTCGTGCATTCCTCCTGATGCCCCGTCTCCGAGCACGGATCGACCAAATTTACAAGGGAGGCCTTGTTCATAGGAGCCGTGTCCAGCTTCATGCATAGATGCAAAAAAGGCAGCAGCAAGGTTGTCTTCTTTAATCCTTGTTGTGATTCGAACATCATCCGGGGAGAAGGAAGTGGTAAAGGGATGAACTGATTTATCCTGACGTCCCCTTTTGTCGGGGTCGAACCCTATAGATCTCACTGCCCTAAGGGTTGTTTCCCATTGTAGATCTGCAGGGTAGTGCTGGTGCAGAACTGAATCGTCTACACAATCATAATCGGTAGATATTTGCTCGAGCAACCTCACAAGTTGGTTTTTCAATTCAGTAAATATGATTTCAATTTCTTCAGCTGTGAAGCCTGGTTCGCGAAGGTCGATTCTTGTGTCAAGCGGATTGGAGTCTGGTTTCAGCGCCAGAGCTATCTTTTTTGATATTGCATGGTTACGTCGTAAAGAGGGCAGAAACAGGGAGAAATCTCCCTCCTGGCGGGCTTGTATCCATGCCTCGAACCCTTCTGCAGAAGCCACACTTTTTTCCCTGATGAGCTCAGGTGGTATGCTTGCGGCCTCTTGATAATCCCGACGTGCAACTCTGATTGTGGCTGCTTGTTCAGATTCATAAGGAATCTTTTTCTCCCACTTCTGCAGTGAATCCAGAATTTCGCCCAGCCCGGGGGCAGTCATTTTTTCATGAATTAAAGATCGCAGTGTAGTTAACTGTCGTTTGCGAGCATTTGCTCCAGCAGGAGGCATATTGGTTTGTCTATCCCATGAGGCAAGGGCTGCCAGATTGTTGAGATCTACTACTTCCTCCATGTACTGAACCAACTGCTGATATTCTGGTGGTGATTTCACCAATGATCAACCTTTCCAATAACAGGTGCAACGTCATCTAGTTAAACCTTTCTCTCCAGACAGATAAAAGCCTGCTGCAACCTTTTCTCCTTCGGAAGTTTTTGTCACGAAAAAGGTGTTGTCTGTTTAACCTGGTGAATCTATGATATAAATGTTGTGCATGATGGTTTTGAAACTCGCAGAGCACAATTAATATGGGTTCAGAGATTGTGAGGGGTGACTGTTTTGTCAGTGTATCAACCGTCTGTAGAACTACCTGCAGGAATGGGAGATGTTTGGGCTGAGATTGATCTGGATGCCATAGCCGAAAACACTCGCAATATCTGCTCTTTGCTCAAGCCAAGGACACGTTTTGCAGTTGTTGTCAAAGCTGACGGATATGGTCATGGAGCTGTTCAGGTAGCCAGGACCGCCCTGGAAAACGGGGCTACCGATGTGGCGGTCAGCACCGTTGCAGAAGGAGTGCAGCTGCGTCACGCTGGAATTACATCGCCTATTCTGGTGATGGGGGGGATCAGCCCTGAGCAGTCTGAGCTGGTAGTTGAGCATGATTTCACCCCTTTTGTTTTCCGGCGCGAAGTGGCAGAGGCTTTATCTTACTTTGCCCAGTTGAATAACATCCAACTCCCAGTTCATTTGAAGATTAATACGGGGTTAAACCGTTTTGGAGTAGATTTTGAAGACGCCCTTGACTTTATGGAGCGAGTTGGTTCATTGCCTTCAATCAGGTGGGAAGGGGCTTGCACACATCTGATAAAGGTGTCTGGTCCCAATGATCCAACTGCCCAGAAGCAGTGGCAGCGGTTTAACTCAACAGTTGAGAAATTAGCTCAGACCGGCTATAAATTTGAGTACCTTCATGCTGCCAAGAGTGCTGCCTTGTTGGCTTTCCCCGACATGGCCATGGATATGGTTCGAGTAGGTAATCTGATTTATGGTATGGAGGTTCTTCCCGAGCTTCAGCGAGAAGTAGGATTCAGGCCTGCTTTTAAAATGTTTGGTCGTGTGACAATGCTCCATGAACTGCAACGAGGGGAGAGCGTGGGATATGGTGCTGAGTTTACTGCTCCTCATCCGATGAAGGTAGCAGTGATATCGGTTGGTTTTACGGATGGATGGGGGCTTACGGTCCGTAAATCTATGTTTACATGGCGCAACCTGTTCAAAGAAATGCTCAGAAAGTTAATCGGGACAACATTTATTGGTAAGAAAATATTCCGAACACCGAATGGTTCAGTTCAAATCGGTCAACATGTTTGTCCAGTTATTGGACAGGTTTCCATGCAGCAGGTGTTTGTCGACGTCAGCGCGGTAGATTCTGTGCAGATCGGCAGTGCAGCTTATTTGCACTGTAAACCCACATTGGTGAGAAGGAGTATTCCCCGACTCTATGTTAAAGGTGGCTCATTTCATCAAGTCAGACCAGCTTCTGGCCACATAAGATTTCGCCGGGAAGCATCCTCAGCAGAAGACCTTTCATAACGTACACTCTCTTATCCTTTCATATGAAACAACCGATGTTTATTACTGAATTCATGTTGTTATTTTTTCCGATGGCTGGGAACCAAATGTGAAATAATACGTCAATACTTTAGTAAGATAGCGCTGGATAGATGTAATCTATCCGGGACAATTTTGTTGAGAAAGGTGTGAGGATTTGTGGATCAGAGAAAACATACTTCAAACATGGTACTCATCAGTTTGATAGCGCTCAGCATACTGTTCAATATATACATTGTTGTGCAGATGCATGGTTTAAGGGAAAAGACAGAGCATTTGAATAGCCTGTTTACATCACAGATGCATTCAATACAGAGCAGGATAAGCAATGTGGACAGGCGATTGACCGGGCAGGAAGATGCGGAGCGTTGGCATTCACCACCAGTGGTGGAGGTGGCTCGTTGGCCAGAAGATAATGGAGAAGCAAAATTGAAATTAAACTGGACTTTTCGAGAGCTGTCCACGGATGCTGAGGTTGGTCTTTTGTATCAGCTGCACGATGGTGAATGGCGGGAGGCCGAGATAAAACAGCAGTCGACTCTTTCCTTTGAAGCGCTGCTAAGTGTATCAGCTCTGCCTGAGGCCCCGCCGTTTATGATTACTTACGTTTCTGAGGATGGACCGGTGAATGAGCAGAGAGTTGCCGCCGAAGGTGGCTCTGAACAGCAGGCATCGGTAAAATATAAAATTTACTCAGATGATGGTGAACAGTATACGGCAAGCGACATAAAGACGCTTGCCCTGTCACAATCAAAGTTTTCAAAAGTCTCTGGTGTCTTGGTTGCAGACATCAGGCGCAAAAAGGAAGATAATGAATTTCTTGTTGAACTTTGGCACCGAGGGTTGAGGGAGGGTGAAATCCCCGGGATATCTTCGGCTGCAGTTTTTGCTTATGGGGATAAAGTTGAGCTTGCACGGGTTGACATGGAGCGTTCAGAAGAAAGATGGGAGGCCTCTATATCATCCGATCTGGAATCTGAGGTTCAGTACATTGAGCTGGTCGTTGTACTGAGGGATGATAGTGTGGCAGAATATCGATTCAGCATCCCCTGAAGCGATTTCGTGTTGAGTTGCGAATCATGCTGGGTTTTTGCTGTTTTCAACCGAAGGAGATATTGGGTTTGACAGTGTTTGACGATGCTTGGGGGCGGGGAGTCTTTTTTCGCGTTTTGCGGTCGATGGTTGGCACCTGTCTCAGAATATTATATACTACTACAATGTGCTGATGGAAAGGTTTTCAGGGATTCTGTTGGGAGCGTGACGAAATGCTCAACCCGGAAAGGATGTCATATGATGCGAGCAGTTTTACTTACAGGC
>CAZRFK010000077.1:0-8328 GCA_964599275.1 uncultured Clostridia bacterium | reverse complement strand
TACCCCCCAGGGAGTTCACAAAATCAGTTCTCCACCTTATTGCGATTATCAGCGAGAGGAAAAAGTTGGGGACATTGAGGATCTGGACCTGCTGGCGCCGGTGGAGCCGGGCAAGGTCATCTGTATTGGACTGAACTATAAAGATCATGCCGAAGAAGTTGGAGCTGACATTCCCACAGAACCCATCATCTTTCTAAAACCACCCAGTTCGGTAATTGGTCCTGAATCCACGATACGTTATCCCAAGCAGAGCGAGCGCGTCGATTATGAGGCAGAACTGGCAGTAGTAATAGGCAAAGAAGTGTGCCGTCCAGACCGTGTAGATGCACGCCGGGCAATTTTTGGCTACACCTGCGCCAACGATGTTACGGCTCGTGATCTGCAGAGAAAAGATGGCCAGTGGACGCGCGGTAAAAGCTTTGATACTTTCTGCCCGCTGGGGCCGTTTTTGAATTATGACGTTGATCTGGGCAACAGGTCGATCAGGGCAGAATTGAACGGTGAAATAAGACAGGATTCTCACCTGGGTAATCTCCTGTTTGACGTGGAAGAACTGGTGCATTTCTGCGCTCATGTTATGACCTTGAATCCTGGTGATGTCATCCTGACTGGAACACCCGGGGGTATTGGCCCGATGGAACCTGGTGACGAGGTGAAGGTTACTATTGAAGGTTTTGGTACACTTGGCAATTTAGTAGGAAAACCTGAATAGGTTTAAATCAAACAGCTGATGTGCGGATGCACTGGCGTCCGCCGCTGGACTTTGTGGTGCGTCGGGAGGCGCCGGTGCATTTGTATTTTCAAGGTAGCTGTTTTATACATACCTTCTTCAATGTCAGTAAATCTCAATTGAGAAAGGCTGAAAACTTCCCAGCATCTGTTGTACTTACAATGGGGGATGCTTTGAATGAAATTGAATGATAGAACCCATCTTGGACTGCGGAGCAGCTTGCTGTATGCTTGTGTTGGAAAATAACTTAAACTCTGGATCACTCTGGGGTGAAGTCCTGCATGAAATTCTTCAGGATAGCAGCTTTGCGAGGAGCCTGAAGGCATTCTTGTTAATCCCGGTAATTATCCGAAAGGAGGTGGGGGCCGCCGAGAACTCGGCGTCCCATAGTCAATGACCAAGCAACGAACATTTGTGATGATTAAACCTGATGGTGTCAGACGAAATCTTATAGGTGAGATTATTTCCAGGTTGGAAGGACGAGATCTTGATCTGGTGGCCATGAAGCTGATTGAAGTTAACGAGGAGCTGGCTCAGAATCATTACAGCGCTCATTCCGAGAAGCCGTTTTTCTCCTCCCTTATTGAATACATAACATCCGGTCCAGTGGTAGCCATGGTCTGGGAGGGCCCAAATGCCGTCAAGGCAGTACGCAAGATGATGGGGAGCACTGATCCCCTTGAGGCTTCTCCCGGTTCCATCCGCGGCGATTTTGCGCTGGATATCGAACAGAATCTGGTTCATGGTTCCGACAGTCCGGAGAGTGCATCGCGTGAGATATCCCTGTTTTTCTCCGGGGAGGAGTTGATGGCCTGAGTCAGTGTGACATGACTGCTGGTGTGTATATTAAACAGGATATGTCAGTGTCAATGGAGAAATTGATCATGGTGCCCCTTTAATCCCAAATTCTTAATTTGACTCACCAGGGGGCAGTGCTCACTTTAACCTGCACATCCGCAACCGAGAGGAGGTTTTTGAATGGGGGGGAAGCTTGGAAAATTTGATTCTGTTGTCGAGGAAATCGACTACCTGTTGAGACATACAAGCTACATTGTGCGTCGTCGGGGTCGAGATATCTTGTCCGATTTTGATATCACCCCACCTCAGTTTAATGCGCTGGTGACTCTGATTCGGCACGAAGACCTCACCATGGGAGAGTTATGTCAGCATCTTTATCTCGCTTCAAGTACGGTTACCGATCTGGTTGACCGCATGGAACGTGACAACCTGGTTGAGCGAGTGCGCGATCAGAAAGACCGGAGAGTTATAAGGTTGAGAGTACGGTCCGAGGGGCATGAGCTGCTGGGAAAAGTCATGGAATCTCGCTACCGTTACCTCAATGAAATACTTGATTATCTCGATGACGAGGAACAGGAATCTCTACGGTGTTCGCTGCACCGACTTTATGACCTGATGACTGAAAGAAAAACCAAAAAGGACAGCTGATTCATAAATTGTTAGCGCTCGGAAGGAGGAAGTGTGCGACAAAACATTGAGAAAGTTGGCATCATTGGTGGGACTGGAGTTTATGATATGCCGATTGTCGACGCCGGCAACCAGAATATCGTCAGTACTGAATTTGGGAAGGCACAGATTATCACCGGTAAATTCGATCGTGCTCCCGGTGAAGTTCTTCCTTTTGTATTTGTTACCCGGCACGGTCCTTCACATTCTGTACCCCCTCATCAGATCAATTACCGGGCCAATATTAAAGCCCTTCAACACCTTGGAGTCACTCACGTGGTGGCCACCACTGCGGTTGGGTCTTTGCACGAAACAACCCCCCCGGGACAGCTTGTTCTCCTGGATCAGTTCATAGATTTCACGCGCACTCGAAACTATACATTTTTTGATGGTGGACCGGAAGGGGTACAACATACTGACATGACATACCCTTATGACAGGGCGCTTCGTGAAGTCCTTCTCAATGCGGCTGATGAGGCAGACATACAGCTACAGGAAAAAGGGACTTATGTCTGCACTGAGGGGCCCCGTTTTGAAACCGCTGCCGAGGTACGCATGTTCGCACAGTTGGGCGGAGATGTGGTTGGAATGACCAATGTTCCTGAAGTGGTACTGGCCAATGAAATTGGCCTTAAATATGCAGCGGTATCACTGGTCACCAATTATGGAGCAGGCATCAGCCCTGATCCGCTGACGCATGAGGAAGTGACCGAGGCCATGGATGCAAACCGTCGGAAAATTTCTGGTCTGCTGGAGGCTTTTTTCGAACTCTCCGCAGGTGATGGTGGGGGTGAATGTTGTGGGTGAAAGTACCATAAGGAACGAGAAGTTGGCTGAAGAAGGTCAACTCAAGATTGACTGGGTGAAAAAACACATGCCCATATTGAACGCTCTGAGGGATGAAAAATCTTCCTCACAGCCACTCGATGGATATCGGGTGGGGATCTGCTTGCATCTGGAAGCCAAGACGGCATATCTGGCGAGGGTTATCAGAGAGTTAGGGGCCGAGGTAGCCATAGCTGGTTCTAACCCACTTTCCACTCAGGATGATGTGGCGGCTGCATTGGCGGAAGTTGATGGAATTCAGGTGCATGCCTGGCACGGAGCTACCGCCGATGAATATGACCGATTTGTGGCTGCAGTGGCAGATACTGCTCCCCAGCTGATTGTTGATGATGGGGGAGACCTGGTTGCTCTTTTGCATTCAGAACAACGTGACGTGTTGCCGGAAGTTTTGGGTGGTGCGGAAGAGACCACAACCGGACTGGCACGGCTGAGAGCGATGCACGAGGATGGAGAATTGTCCTTTCCCATGATCGCTGTCAACGATGCCATGTCCAAGTATCTTTTTGATAACCGTCATGGAACCGGTCAGTCAGTGGTTGATGGAATAATGCGCTCTACCAATCTGGTGCTTGCCGGAAAAACTGTGGTGATTGCCGGTTATGGTTGGTGCGGAAAAGGAATTGCCGACCGCGTACAGGGCATGGGAGGCAACGTCATTGTCTGTGAGGTTGACCCCATCCGGGCCAATGAAGCGCTCATGGATGGTTGTAGTGTCACCTCGATGGAGGAAGCTGCGAAAAAAGGAGACATCTTTATTACTTCCACTGGGTGTCGTGACGTCATTAGAGGTGAGCATTTTGCAGCCATGAAGGACGGAGCTATTCTGGCAAATGCGGGCCATTTTGATGTTGAAATCAGCGTTGAAGAGCTCAAACAGGTGAGTGTCTCCCGCCGCAAGATGCGGGACAATGTGGTAGGTTACCGTCTTTCCGATGGAAGCGAACTCTATCTTCTGGGGGAAGGTCGCCTGGTGAATCTGGCTTGTGCTGATGGACATCCCGCAGAGATCATGGATATGAGTTTTGCCTTACAGCTTCAGGCTTTATTGTATCTGAAAGATCATCCTGAGCTTGCGGCGGGGGTTCACCGGGTAAGTGAGAAGATCGACCGTGAAGTGGCAGCGCTGCGCCTTCAGGCCCTGGATATTCAAATTGATTCATTATCAGCAGAGCAAAAGGAATATCTTAGAAGCTGGTAACAGTTCAATAATGAGGAAAGAGGTGAATCGATTGGGAGAGCACAAAGTACAAATTGTAACCGACAGCACAGCTGATCTTCCCGAACCGATAGTGAAGGAGTACGACATTGAGATAGTTCCCCTTACTGTCAACCTGGGGGAAGAAACTTTTGTCGATGGTACCCTCTCGCAGCCAGAGTTTGTTGAGATGATGGAGACATCTCCCGAATTACCCCGAACATCCCAGCCTTCGCCCGGGGACTTCATATCAGTGTTCAATGAGAAGGCAGAGGATGGTCCCATATTGTGTATTACCATATCCAAACATCTGAGCGGCACTTACCAGTCGGCCAGTCTGGCAGCTAACTCCGTGGAGGGAGAAATTGAAATATTCGACACTTTAGTTACCACTGGTCCGCAGGCTGCTCAGGTTCTAATAGCCGCTCGTCTTGCCGAACAGGGCAGGTCTCTGGAGGAAATCATTGAATATCTGACTCCCTACAGAGAGGAGCAGAAGATTCTTTTCGTTATTACCGATCTTACCAACGTGGTCAAGGGGGGGCGCCTGCCCAGATGGCAGGGGCAGTTGGCCAGTCTACTGAATATCAATGCCGTCTTGGAGGCAGAAGGTGGCACAATTGACCTGCTGGAGAAGGTTAGAGGCGAAGAGCAGGTCTACGAGCGGCTGATCGAGATGATGGAGGAGCATGTAACCAGTGCCGAGGGCCGCATTTTAACCGTAAGTCATTGTGCCAACCTGGAATGGGCTGAGTGGGTAGCCGATCGTCTGCAGCATCTCAATCCCGATGAGACATTGTTTGTTGAAGCAGGTACAGTGATATCCACACATGGTGGCAGAGGATTAGTTGCCGTTTCCATATAAATTTACCCCCGAGGAGGTATGCTCAGTGAGGGATTTGTTGATCACTGGAGGTACATTGATCGTTCCCCGTAAGTCAGATGAAACACGGCTTTTTGCTGTTTCAACAGACCTTGCGGTCCGTGATGATACAATCTTAATGGTTGGTGAGCGAGGTGAACTTCCAGGAGATTTTGATCCTGATGTTACTGTTGATGCAGGGGGCTGCGCAGTTATAGCAGGTCTGGTGAACGCCCACTGTCACGCTGCCATGAGTCTTTTGCGCGGGTATGCTGACGATATGCCGCTCATGCAGTGGCTGCAGGAGAAGGTTTTTCCAGCTGAGGCTGAGCTGGTTCCCAGCGATATCTACTGGGGTACTGCGCTGGCTGTTGTTGAGATGCTTCAGGGTGGAGTAACTTCATTTTCTGACATGTATTTTCATATGTGCGAAACTGCCCAAGCAGCTGCGGATCTGGGAATACGGGCCACTTTGTCTGTGGGCATGGCTGGACAACAGCGGAATGAGGATTCACTTCAGCAGGCTTGTGAATTTCATCAGCAGTGGCATGGAACAGAAAATGATCGCATCAGGGTCCAGCTTGGTCCTCACGCTCCATACACCTGCTCTCCGGAGTTTCTCTCCGAGGTTGCGGCCCTGGCTGAAAAACTGGGTTGTGGTGTGCACATGCACCTGGCCGAGACACAGGATGAGGTGGATACAATAACTCAGGAATATGGAGTATCACCCATTCAGTATGTCGTTCAGACTGGACTGACTGCCCAGAAACCGTTTACGGCCGCCCATTGTGTGCATCTGAAGGAAAATGACCTGGCTCTTCTCAAACGGGAAGGGGTTAGGGTAGCTCACTGTCCGCAGAGCAACCAGAAGTTGGGTAGTGGAACTGCGCCTCTGGCGAGCATTCTGGAAGAAGGTGTTACGGTTGGACTGGGAACAGATGGTGCCTGCAGTACTTCAAAGCTCGACGTATGGTCAGAGATGCAGGCTGCCTCGCTGCAGCAGAAAGTTCTCAATTATAATCCCAGCCTGATTCCCGCTCGACAGGCTCTATATCTGGCCACCCGTGGAGGTGCACTGGCCATCGGCCGGGAGGATACTGGGCAGCTGGTTCCAGGATTTAAGGCGGATATAGCGGTGGTAGATCTGAACTCACCACACCTGCAGCCGGTAAATGATCTGATCTCAATACTGGGTTACTGCGCCGGCCCGCGCGATGTCCGGGATGTTTTCGTTGATGGTCACTGGTTGGTGCGTGATGGTAAACTTACGGTTTTCGATCAAGATGAGGTCGTAACAAACGCAAAAAAGTGCAGTGCTGATTTGATCAAGAGGGTGAACAAAAATGCAGATGTATGATGCCAAATGTGAAGCAGACTGTCCGCGAAAGAATGTCAGGGAAGTGCCGACGGGGTGCATGGTGTGTGGGGAGGACAACCCTCACAGTATGGGGGCCACATTCAATCCCTCTGGTGCAGATGGGGCTGAAACCGAACTGGTCATTCCGACCCTGTTTCAGGGGTTTGATCGCATTGCTCACGGAGGTACTGTAGCTGCAGTTTTGGATGATGCCATGTGGTGGGCAATATTTTTCAGCACCGGGGAATCCACGATGACTGCACAGATGACTACACGTTATCATCATCCGGTGCGGGTTGCTGAGTCTCTCCGTGTCCGTGGGAAGATGGTCTCGAGCCGCGGAAGAGTTTTCAGGACTGAATCTCACCTGCTAAAAGTTGGAGAAGCTGATGGTGAGTACCTGGCATCTGCAGAGGGAACCTATCTTATTCCCAGATAATTAAGTTTGCTGGAGGTGGTTGTCTTGGATAACGTGCATGACAGGGCCAGACAATTGGCGGAAGCTTTGAAATCGTCTCAGTATTATCGCCGCTATGAGAAAGCCAAAGAAAAAATTAAAAACGATGACGAGAGTCTGGAAATGGTTTCTCAGTTTCATGAAAAACATCTGGAACTTCAGCAACACCAGATGAGTGGGGGCCAGATCACCGAAGAACAGCGAGAGGAACTGACCAGAATGCGACAAATTCTCGATTTAAAGCCTGAAGTTCGGGAATATTTGCAGGCGCAGACTCAGCTGGTCCAGATGATCGCTGATATTCAGGAGATTCTCAATGATGCCGTGGACATGGGTCTGCCTCAATCCGATGCTGATGATGAGAGTGAACAGCCGGAATAACGCAGATCCAGGCAACATAAGCAGAAATCGTACCAGAGACTGGCTGTTAGAGATGGAAGGAAGATTCTGTGAATATAGGTGCACATATATCATCAGCTGGCAGTTTTCCCCGGGCAGCACAAAACGCTCGGAAACTGGATCTTGACTGTGTTCAGTTTTTTACCCGGAATCCACGTGGAGGTCGTCAGCGGTCTCTGGGTGAGCAGGAAGTGTCCGAATGGCACAGGTCATCTGCCCGGGCACAGCTGGAACCTGTCGTCATGCATACGCCCTATACAGTCAATCTGGCTTCGGAACGTTCTGACGTTGTGGAGTTTTCCCGCCGGATTATAGTTGAGGACCTGCGACGTTGTGCTATTTTGCAATCTCCTTACCTCGTACTTCATCCGGGAAACTGCGGTAGTGCTGATGAAGTTCATGGTCTTGACTTGATAATTGAGGGCTTGGATGAGGTTTGCGAGAGGGCGGAGGAGAGCATAAATGAGGGTGCCCGGCCGGTGCTTGAACTCATGTCTGGCCAGGGAAATGAGTTGGGAAGTACTCTGCGGCAGATGAAGATAATACTGAATAATGTAAAGCATCCGGACTTTATCCTGTTTTGTGTGGACACCTGCCACTGTTTTGCCAGAGGATATCCTCTGGATACAGCAGGGGGGGTTGAGCGGTTTGTGAAATCCTTTGATAAAGTACTGGGGCTTGAACGACTCGCGGTGCTCCATCTGAATGATTCACAGCACCCAAAATCCAGTAGGCGAGATAGACATGCGAAGCTGGGTGAAGGCAGGTTGGGCCAGACGGGAATTCGAGCCATTATAAATAACCCCCACCTGAAAGATCTCCCACTTATTATGGAAGTTCCGGTAAAGGAGGAAGAGGAGTACAAAGAGCAGGCAAAACTGGTTCGTGATTGGGTGGATTAGTGCCCAGAGTTATCCGAACCATCAATTGATGCGGCTGGCCCGCAGGATTATAACGGTGCTGACGGTGCTGCCGTAAGTTGTAAGGCTTTTGGTAGTGTGCTATACTTTTGGGGAAT
>CAZRFK010000076.1:0-8467 GCA_964599275.1 uncultured Clostridia bacterium | reverse complement strand
AGCTGTTTTTGAATCTCCAGCTCTTCCTGGGCTTCAACCAGCAAACCCCACTGCCGGTAAACCAGTGAGCCCAGAAGCAGGACAATAACCACTGCCCCAATTAAAAAACCTAAATTCATCTTCTTAAAACCGTCACTCATCCTTATTCACCTCGGTCCAACTGCGGTTGGTAAGTATCATCACCAGGCAAAATTTCCGCAGTCATTTCAAACCTGACGATGAGAAACTGTTCATATGTTTCAGCTACCGAGAAAGAACACCGTACATCTTCAAACCAGTGTACCCTTTCTGCTCCCTCCAGCCATTGGGCTGTCGAACGGTGATTGTAAGTATAACCCTGCATGCGAAGCTGCCCCTCACCTTCCTCAGCTGAAAAAGATATATGCATGTCAGTCAGCCAGGTGTTGTTGGGAACATCCTGTCTGAGGATCTCAAAAACATCCAGCCAGTCTGGTGGAGCACCCACTGCAGTCTGCAATAATTCAATCCGACGGTTCAGCTCAGCTTCCTGTTGGACATATTGAGAATAATCATCTGCTGTTGCCTCCAGAACCTCCTTCTCTTCCTGCAGTTCATCGGCAAGCCGCCGGGTTCTGCGGGTCTCACCGTAAAGAAGTGTCATAGTTAGAAGCAGAACAGCTATCAGCACGCCCGCCCCCAGTATAATTTTCCATCTCTGTCTCCAGCTTCGGCGAGCCTGCACTACTTCAGGCGGAAGCAAATTGATCCTGACCAACGTTATCCCCCCTCCAACCCGCGGAGGGCCAGACCTACAGGAACCGCAAAATCCGGTCCCAATCTGTGGGTTTTCTCCTGCGTCAACTGCTCCAACGGATCTATAATATCAACGGTTACCCCAGCAGCCTCGCTTAAATACTCAGCCACTCCCTGCAGTCTGGCTCCAATGCCGCTCAACATCAGCCGCTCGATATCCCCATCGTTGTTAGATGAAAAATATGCAAGTGATGAATTAACCTCAGAACTCAAATTCTGCATCCAGGTCTGCATGGATGCGGAGTCAAATTCAGGCATATCTTTACTGGACAGCTCATTCAAGGTATGCTGCAGGGACATATCGTTCTGATGAACTAAGGAATGCAGGGCAACCCGTGAAGCGCGGGCAAAAGCCGGCTGTCCCTGAGATGCCACCAGCACTGAGTTGAGACTGACCCCTATATTGCAAAACACAACCGCCTCATTGCTGGCTGTATCTGTCAACCGCATCACTGCAAGAGACGCTGCATCTACAACCCGCACATTCAAATCCGCACCTTCGAGAGCCTCCATCGAGGGCATCAGATGTTCTCTTCGAATGGCCACAATAAGAATGCGCCAAGCAGGATTACCATCCTCATCCTCAGATTCTCCCAGCACCTCGTAGTCCAAAATCAATTCTTCCATGGGAAAAGGGAAGTGCTCCCCTGCCTGCAAATGCAGAGCTTCAGAGAGCTTGTCCTCGGGCACAATTGGAAAATCAATCACCCGCATGAAAAGACCCTGCGTGCACACCCCGAGTACTATCTCCTGGTGAGAAAAATCATTCTCCTCCCACAATTTTGACAGGGCAATCTCAACCTCATCCAAATCTCTCACGACCCCCTGTGAAACAGCCTCCTGGTGCAGAGCAACAGAGCCATTTCGGGCAAGTGTAATCTCTCCTGTACGATTCCCATGTAACTCCACGGCCCTGATAATCCCCTGATCTATTTCAACTCCTATTTCTTTATTTCTTCCAAACGAAAACATAAATCTCATCTCCTCGGTCGGTCAGCTTTGAAATTGCTCTGCATCCGCACTTTTGTTGCTCGCGAAATTGCCTCAACCCATCTGAGTAATAACAGTAAACATGGGCAGATATAATGAGATAACCATCCCCCCCACGAGTCCGCCAACAACAATGATCAGGATAGGTTCAATCAGAGATGTCAATCCTCGCGAGATCGTGGCCACCTCACCTTCATAGAACTCAGCCACCTGGTTTAAAAGCGAATCCAGCTGACCAGTTTCCTCCCCCACTGCAATCATCATAATTACCATTGGTGGAAACAGCGGGCTATCCTTCAATGTATCGGAAATATTGGCTCCATCGCGAATTTCTCTTTTGGCTTGCTGCATCAAATTAACCATCTGAATGCTGCCCGAAGTTGGACCCGCAGTCTCCAGTGCACTGATAATGGGGATCCCGGAAGAAAGCATGGTTGCCAGAGTTCGCGCAAACCGGGCAATGGTAGTCTTTTTGAACAGTTCGCCAAACACCGGCAGACGGAATTTAATCTGATCCCATCTCCTTTTACCCGCTTCACTTTCGAGATAATGGCGAACAGCAAAAAACGATACCAGAGCCAGTCCCAAATACAGGTACCACGCGGTCCGCAGTGAGTCACTCAACATCATGATCATCCTGGTAGGCAAGGGCAGTGATACTCCCGGAGGGAACATTCCCACAAATACAGGCACGACAAAAAATAGCATGCCCAGAAGTACAATCACGGCAAACACCAACACAACCGCGGGATAGAAGGTAGCACTGCGGATATCATCACGAAGGCTTCTGGTGCGTTCCAGCTGATCTGCGAGTCTCTCCAACACTTCTGCCAGATTACCGCTGACCTCACCGGAGCTGACCATGTCCACGTAGGCGCGTTCAAACACCTCCGAATGATTTTCCAGAGCCTCAGAAAAACTTACTCCGCTTTCAATATCTGCGGCCACTTCACCAATTATCTCAGAAAAAACAGAATTAGTTATCTGTTCGCTAAGGCCAGTCAGTGCCCTCGTCAGAGGGATTCCAGCCGCCAACATGGCAGCAAGCTGCCTGGTAAACATTTCCTTTTCCTCCAGGCCCACCTGCCGACGCAGCTGAAAAATATCTTTCAGGGGAAACTCGCGGACTCGCTGCACTTCCAGGGGAGTATATCCCATCCCTCTGAGCTGAGAGAGAGCGCTCTCCTGATTTTCTGCCTCTATTTCTCCGGTGCACATCTGTCCAGAGGAGTCCAGAGCCTCGTAGGAAAACTTCGCGATATTTCATCACCCCCAACCTTGCAGTTCTGTGATAGGTAAAATTATCTGACCACCCGCATTACTTCCTCCAGAGAAGTGATACCCTGACGCACTTTCTCCAGACCGTCCTGCCTCAGCGTGCGAACCCCTTCTGAGATCGCCTGTTCCCTTATCTCAGCTGTTGATGCCTTGTCCAGAGTCATCTGCTGCAGCGCCTCACTCATGGGAAGCACCTCAAAAAGCCCAATCCGTCCACTATATCCGGTGTTATGACAGTGGGCGCAGCCCCCTGGCTTGGCCCTGTAAAGATCGAGGTAGTCCTCTCCTGATACCAAAGAAAAGCCTTCTATTTCCTCGACATGCTCACGAGGCATACGGTATGCTTCCTTGCATCTGGAACAAAGAAGTCTTGCCAGACGCTGGGCCACAACACAGGCCACTGATGACGCTGTAAGATAGGGCTCAATATCCATTTCGGTCAACCTGCTCACAGCTCCAGCAGCATCATTGGTATGCAGTGTGGCAAATACCAGGTGCCCAGTCAGGGCGGATTCAACCGCAATTCTCGCCGTCTCCTCATCCCGGATCTCACCCATCATGATCACATCAGGGTCGCAGCGCAGGATGGAACGAAGACCGGTGGCGAAGGTGAGTCCGGCTTTTGGGTTTATCTGCACCTGGCTGATCTCTTCTATCTGACGCTCCACCGGATCTTCGAGGGTGATAATGTTTTTTTCCTCGCGGTCAAGAGTCTGCAGACTGGCGTAAAGAGTTGTGCTTTTGCCGCTGCCGGTGGGGCCGGTCACCAAAATAAAGCCGTACGGCAGGCTCAAGGCTTCCCTGTACACCTGCAGCATTTCCTCGGTAACCCCCAGATCCTCCAGGCTGAACATCTCAGCCGAACGGTCAAGAAGGCGCAGGGTTATTCTCTCGCCGAAAGTTGTAGGAAGAGAAGCCACCCGGACATCGATCTTCCGGTTTTTCACTTCAAGGGTCATCCTCCCATCCTGAGGTATCCGCCTTTCTGCTATGTCCATGTTGGCCATAACCTTGATGCGCGACACCAGGGCAGCGTGCATCCTCCGCGGTGGATGCATGATATCGTGCAGAACCCCATCAATTCGAAAACGTATTCGCATGCTATTTTCATAAACCTCGAAGTGAACATCAGTAGCCCGCGATGAGACCGCCTGAGTAATAATCATGTTAGCCAGCTGTACTGCCGGCCGGTCAATTTCTTCTTCCTCATCCTCAATGCTTTCAACAACTTCTAATTCCTGATCCTCGTCGGTCTGCTGAACATCCATGTTGTGATGTGCATACCGTTCAATGTACATATCAATTTCACTATCTGCTGCGACTACTGGCTCTATATCAAACCCGGTGAGCACCTGCAGATCATCGAGCGCTACGATATCAGAAGGCTGCTTCATCGCGACGATCAGCGTATCATCATCCTTGAATTCAATGGGTAGAGCCTCGTATTTTTTTGCATTTTCCGGCGATAGTATGGCCATAGCCACAGGATCAACTGAGTAGTTGTCCAGGGATATCCACTGGGCCTCGGACTGTTCTGATAACGTCTGACTTATTTCTACTTCAGTACAATACTGCAGCTCCACCAGAATACTTCCTAAAAACTCCTCATCGTCTCGGTCCTGCTGAACGCGCAGGGCCTCGTAAAGCTGTTCTTCAGTAACAACATCTTCCTGTACAAGCAAGTTGCCCAGATAACTGTCACTTTCAGTTACCACTTCGTTTGGCCACCTCTTTGAGGTTATATTTAAATCAAAATCAAGATAATCTTATCCATTACAGTGAACTCATCTTTATCAGATCGTTCATTTGCTCATTTGCTGTTTCAACGGTGCACTATTTTAGCACATTAGAATAAATTGTCGAACATTGTGTGCTTGTTAAATTTCTTCAACAATCAGGGCGTCTCCTCCTTCAATCAGATTAACTGCAGGAGTATTCATAGCCAGCAGAGAATAGATTACTGAAATGGAGGCCTACTAATCCATGCACCTGCTTCCCAGATTAACCGCTGCCCTGTTCGGGCTCATATGGGGCAGTTTCTGCAATGTCCTTATATGTCGCATTCCCCAGTCAGAAAGCATCCTGGGACGCAGTCGGTGCCCTCAATGCAAGCAGACGCTTAAAGTGGTAGACCTGGTTCCTGTCCTTAGTTACCTCATTTTCAAGGGTCGCTGTCGTTACTGCGGTAATCACATTTCCCCGCTCTATCCTGTGGTGGAACTTTTGACAGCTGGTATCTTTGTACTGCTTTATCACCTGTTTTTTACTGAACCAACTCTTCTGGTGCTGAACGGGTTTTTTCTGACATGTGCTCTGCTTGTAGCCTTCATAGATTTTCGTCACATGATCATTCCCAACGTCGTTGTGGTGCCGGCGACTGCGGTATCCGCAGCTTCCTTACTTTTACAAATCAACCCACAGGGACTGGAAATTGCGCATGGACTTTTGGGAGCAATAAGCGGTGGTGGTCTATTTTTGGCCATGTGGATTTTCACCCGCGGTGCCGGAATGGGTATGGGTGACGTAAAATGGGCTTTCTTCATGGGGCTGACCCTGGGCCCAATTCAACTGATACCGGCACTGCTGATCGCTTCATTTTCTGGCCTTTTGCTCGCTGCCGTATCCCTCACCGTCAAAAAACTGAGATCAGCACCCGGTATCCAATCTGATATCAGCTGCCAAAAAGATGGGCGGCGTTTTCTTGGGGTCAAATTTATCGGCGGTAAACCGGCAGTTCCCTTCGGTACTTTTTTGGCTCTGGGTTTTTCTGTGATGCTGCTTTACGGTGATACCCTGCTCAACTGGTGGCTAAGAATCTACTAACGTCCCCAATTTTTCACCCATGAACCTGTTATTGCAGTCACTCAGCGCTGCAGAGAACTCCTCAGCGAAATTTATAGTCCACGGGTCGTTTTTTGTATCGTACAGTACAGGAAGTTTTTGAAATTCTGTTATTCTGCAAACCCAAAACCTGTCCAGCGGTTTGCAGTAATAATCTTAAACCTGCTTATACAAACAGGAATTGATCGAATTCGCCTGCGTTTGCAGGAAAACGAACTCCAACAAAGTAAGTTAAGAGTTAGTATTCATCTTTGAGGTTTACTAGTTAATCACAAGAATGGAAGGATTGATAATTTTGCTGCGAACTAATCTGGATGAACTGGTGAAGATATCTGTAATGGGTGAAATCGCCCACCCCTCAGCTGGGCGGAGTCCTTACCGCATTTCCTCAGAAGGTGAACCAGTTGTACTGGTGGGGTCTTCGGGGGTAACTTATAATGTGCGTGTAGGCGACAATGCCATAAAATGGGCGGCTGACCACGTGGAACCTGCGGTAAGTATCCGGCACCCCAAAGAAGATCGTGCCTCAGGCCCCAACGGCGGATTGAATGTCCTGGCCTCCATCGGAAACAAGGCAACAGTCCAATCCGGCGAGGCCGAAGAACAAACCGGTACTGTTACCGGCAAACACGGCGGTGCAGAACGAGTTATGGTCGACTTTCCTCAGGAAGTAATGGAGAAAATGTGCCCTGGAGATAGCATTCTCATCAAGGCTTGGGGTGTGGGAATGAAACTCATTGACTATCCACAAATCAAGCTGTTCAACACTTCTCCTGAACTGCTGAAAAACTGGGGCATCGAAGAAGAAGATGGAGCTCTCAAGGTACCGGTTGCCAAACGCGTACCCGCAGCTATCATGGGTTCAGGACTGGGTAGGGATAATGTTTACCGGGGCGATTATGATATCACCATGTTTGACGATGAGACTGTTGAGGAATATGGCCTTGACGAACTACGGCTGGGTGATTTCGTCGCCATCATGGACGCTGATCATTCCTACGGACGAATTTACAGACAAAACTGCGTCTCCATCGGTATAGTCATCCATGGAAATTCAGTAGTATCCGGACACGGTCCAGGAGTTACCAGCCTGATGACCGGCAGTCAGGATGACATTGTTCCTGTAGTCGACAGTTCTGCCAACATCGCGGCTGTTATGGATCTCAGAGATGAGCTTTAAATCCGAATGAGTAAAAAAGCCCCGGCTCCGGCCGGGGCTTTTTAATATCATTATCAGCTGCCCTTTATCACACCAACAGGTTTGAGCTTTACTACCTTTTCAGTTATTCCGATCTCGGCCAGGCTATCTACAACATGGTCGACATCCTTGTAAGCACCGGGAGCCTCATCCAGTACTCTGCCAGCCGACACTCCACCATAGACCACATCTCCCAGCTGATCGCGCAGATCATTGGTGTTAAACTGCCTTTTGGCAGCACTCCGAGACATAATGCGTCCAGCACCATGATTGACCGAATAATAGGTCTCAGCTGCCTTGTCAGTACCTACCGTCACATAGGAAGCAGTTCCCATGCTACCGGGAATCAAGACGGGATGACCAGTGCCACGGTAGCGAGGTGGATTTTCCTGATGTCCCGGGGGCAGTGCACGAGTAGCACCTTTTCTGTGTACAAGAACCTGTCGCTTATCATGCTCCTCAAACTTGGCAATGTTGTGAGCTACATCATAGACTACGTCCAATCCCAGTTTCCGGTCAGACTCACCGAAAAAATCCCGGAAGGCATTGCGAACCTTATGCGTGATCATCTGCCGGTTGGCAAATGCATAATTCACTGCACAGGCCATGGCGGCCAGATAATCCTGCCCCTCCGGAGAATCTATGGGAACAGCTGCAAGACCCTTGGTAGGGAGGTTCACCCCATACTGCGAGGCGCGTTTTATCATACGGTCTGAAAACTGTGAACAGATCTCGTGACCAAATCCTCTGCTTCCGGTATGGATCATCACCACCAGCTGCCCTTCCGAAAGCCCGAACACATCAGCCACTTCTGGAGAATATACCTGACTTACCCGGCCCAGTTCGATAAAGTGATTACCGCCCCCAGTAGTGGCAAGTTGGTCGGCGCGCCCCTTGGCTTTACCTGGCACAGCATCGACCCGGGCGCCGGACATGGCTCCCTGCTCCTCGCAATTTACAGCATCCTCGGCGCGTCCGAAGCCGGCATCCACAATGGCTTGGGCTCCTCTGGTGACCAGGTTCTCAAAACTCATCTGTGCTACACTGTCGGCTCCAACATTGGATTTTCCCACCCCTACAGGAACCCGGCCAACAATGGTAGATATTATATTCCTGATATCCTCTTTGCTCAATTCATCAGCCTCCAGTTCAGTACTCAGGAGGCGCACTCCGCAGTTTATGTCGTAACCAACTGCGCCGGCTGAAACCACTGATTCACGACGGGCTGATTTTTCTGCCCGCATGGCCATCACTCCTCCGATGGGAAGGCCGTATCCCTGATGAAGGTCAGGCATCCCCAGCACCGGGTCGCACACTCCCGGCAGTTGGCAAGCATCGGCCAACTGCTTGAGGGCCTGTGACTCCAGGTACTCCTCAACCATTCTC
>CAZRFK010000075.1:0-8502 GCA_964599275.1 uncultured Clostridia bacterium | reverse complement strand
TCCTTTCTCGAGACGCTCCTGCGCTTCCTTATGCTGCACAAGACCCTTCAAGCAGTCCACTGCCTGTTCGGGGAAATCCAGGCACGGTATGCCGGCCTGGGATAATTGTCGGCTGGCTTCATCCACGCTTGCTCCTCCGGTGAATGCAGTAACCAGTGGTTTATCCGGATACTTTTCTCTCATGGCGACTATTGGTTTTACAGTTTCTGACGGCTCGATAAAGGCGGTTGCACACAGAAGAACTACTGCCATGTCCACATTGGGATCGGCCATAACCGTCTCCAGACCGAATCTATACCGGTCGGGTCCGGCATCCCCTATCACATCGACGGGATTCTCTACATTGGCCATCTCCGGCAGACCTTCAGTAAGCGTCTGCATCGTATCATCGGTAAAGCGAGCCAGCTCAAGTCCCGCCATTTCTATGGCATCGGTACAAATGACGCCTGTCCCACCGGCGTTCGATACAATGGCTACCTTCTTGCCTTCAGGTGCAGGCTGATCGACCAGAGTTTTGGCCAGGGTGAATTGTTCAGCCATGGTTTCAAGCCGCAGAACACCGCTCTGTTTGAAAGCAGCCTCATATCCAGCTTCACTTCCGGCCAGAGCACCGGTATGCGATGAAGCAGCCTGTGCACCAGCTTCGCTGACTCCCGACTTGAGTACCAGAACAGGTTTTTCAGCGGCAGCCTGCCGTGCGGCCTTCATGAATGCTCCACCGTCCTCGATGCTTTCCAGGTACATGGCAATAACGTCGGTGTTCGGATCCTTTGCAGCGTCAGCTAAAAAGTGCGATTCATTCAGCTGGGCCTTATTGCCCATACCCACAAACCGACTGAATCCCAACTCCTGCTCAAGACTCCAGTCCAGTATTGCCAGACACAGAGCTCCTGACTGAGAGAAGAAACCTATATTGCCTTTCAATGGGAAGGTATCTACGAATGTGCTGTTTATCGGGGTGTGAGTGTCCCATATGCCAGTACAGTTTGGTCCCATCATCAGCATATCGTAGTGTTGAGCAATTTGTGCTATCTCCTGTTCCATCTCGGCGCCCTCTTCACTGGCTTCTTTGAATCCGGCGCTCAGAACAACTACTGAATTCACATCGGCCTTTCCACATTCATGCATAACATCAGCCACCAGACGAGCAGGTATGCAGATAATGGCCTGGTCTATGGCTTCAGGGATCGAACTCAGATCGGCATAGCACTTGTAGCCTTCAATCTCATCATGCTTAGGGTTTACTGGAAAAATCTTGCCCGGGTATCCGTCGTTTTCCAGATTGCGAACTACAGCGTTTCCCACCTTGGCGCGGGAAGGGGAGGCCCCTATAACCGCTATTGATTCGGGTGCGTACAGAAGCGATAAATCGATCATCTTGATATGCCTCCTATTTAAAGAATTGTTAGCTCATGGACTGATAAAACAGTTTACATTTGAACCCTTCGGCAACAGAATCGATCAGTGTCATTTTCAGGTTGCCACCAGCAGATTGAGATAATCAATGATGTGCGAGCATGAGATCTTGGTTCAAATAGAGCATGCAAGAGTACAAAAGACGGGTGAGTGGTGAACAAGTACGGCATATGTGGTCTGGATCAGGTATTATTTCAGATGTACGCTGTGCAGCCACTGTTGAGTTCCAAAAACTGGTGGCCAAAAAAAGCCTTTCAGTCAGAGTGTATGTTCTGGTGACAAAAAGTCAGCAGATTTTCTTTGCGTCATTATCGCTGCTTGTTTACCACCAGAGAATATAATTCTCTTTAGAAAAGCATTTTCCTGCCCAGTGCATATTGGAAGTGGGAATGCGGGAAGACGTTAATAATGATAATCTATAGGTTGCCTGTTGCTTTATTATTGCTGAAGGAAAGGGAAATCTTCTATGAACACTAAGAAAATAAGCAGAACAGCCATTCTGGCCGCAGTTTATTTTGTCATAACCGTAGGTCTGTCGCCAATCTCGTATGGGGCTGTGCAGGTGAGGCTGGCAGAGGCGCTGACGCTTCTGCCTTTTTATTTTGGTCCGTGGGCTGCGGTTTCGCTGTGGATTGGAGTTGCTTTTGCTAATGCGTTGGGTCCGTTGGGCATAGTTGATATCATAGGCGGAAGTTTAATTACTCTCATTGCGGGCTTTTTGACAGCCAGCTCTCCAAATCGATGGGTTGGTGCAATATGGCCGGTATTATTAAATGCACTGGGAGTCGCGGCCATTCTGAGTTATGTATTGAACCTCCCCTACTGGCCCACAGCCTTGAGTGTAGGAGCGGGACAGTTTGTTGCAGTGTGGATGGTGGGATTACCTCTTATGAGCGTTTTAATACCTTATCTGCGACAGCATACCGAGTTGGTTGATTGATATCGATTTCAATGACGAATGGAAAAAGCGCCAGTATTCTGCCATTGTAGGCATTTATCATTCGTTCTGGAAATGAAACTGCATGTGCTGCCAAGCTCCCAGATCGCTGAGTGATGATATGATGTCATCTTTCGTTTGCTTGTACAGGCGATCCAGGTTGGGTGGATCTATACCAAACTCACTGCGCCTGCGCTGAAGTTTTACAGACATACGGCTCATTTTATGGGCTGTAATATCAGCTGCTTGACCCATTTTTTCCACTACCTGCATATCGGGGTCCTGCTGCTGGGCTTTTTGCATCAATACTGCCCGTATTGCTCCTCCCACATCCATAAAAAACTGGGTTTTTTCCTCTGGTATCTGATTGCCGGCCAGATGCATCTTCATGCGGTATGCAAAGATGAGGTTGTAGACTTTTTGTGCAGCAGTATTCACAGAAATATCGCCGCGCACCGCATCTTGTATTCGTTTTCCGCACCGCGACATCAGTATGGAGGAATTATATAAAAGTATCTCCTGAGTTTCAGCCTGCTGGATGTTGGTTTGCCTCACTGTATTCAGCAGGTAGATGTTCAACAATAAGCTGATCATACCAAAGATCAGCAGATAGATGACGTATTTTTCTGACAGCCGTCTAATTTTTGGTATCATCTGCCTCCCCCCTTCTCTTGTTGCCCATTATAAGGTGTATCGCAGCTGCTGGATAAAATTAATTGTATCAGGTCTGCGTTTCATGTGGTAAAGGAGTCTACTTCTAAACATCAGTACAGATGCTGGGACGTCCCTTTAAGCACGTATCAGGTACAGGTGTGGTACAGCTGCATTCAATTTGTTCCACCTAAAGATACGAGTTATAAATCTACAGTCTGATCCGGCCTTTTATAGTATCATCATGCTCCACCAGCTGGATGTCGGTTGCGAATTCGGCTGAGACTTCAATGAGGTTTTCGAAAATTTTCTCGGCATGATTTTTATCAGCGACAACGGGAGCTCCCCGCTGGGTACGTGGTTTGTTCAGCTGCAAGGTGACCGGGAACATGTCAATTTTAGTAAGTTTTCTTTTGTGAAAGGTGCAAACGGGCAGGATGGTTTCCCAGAAACGTTCATCGGCGTGGAAAGCCTTTGGTTTACCAGCCTCATCACTGCTTTCGAAGTCAAATACGTCTGCTGGGGTGTCTGTCTCTGAAAGATGATAGCGTTCATACATATCCATCGGCAGCTGTTCGATGTTTTCGCACATGAACATAAAATTACCGAGAGAATAGAATATGGGTTTGCCCTTGTAAATCTCGATACCACGCAGCATATGTGGTCCGTGCCCAACAAAAACGTCAGCTCCAGCATCTATAAATGCGCGGGCTGATTCAATAATAAATTCCGCCGGCTGGTCATCATTTGTTCCATCCGCGGGCCCCTGATGACAGTGTAGGCTCATGACGACAAAGTCTGCCTGGCGGGAAGCGTCATCAATCCAGCAGCATATGGCTTCCACGTCTTTCTGGTTTGGGGTGGTCCGAACATCAGGCTCATCACCGATGACGAACGGCCGCTCAAGGAATTTGTAAGTATCCGGTTGATCTTGAGGAGGCAGGCCGAAATCGCGACGTCTCTTGCGGGTTTCATTGGTGCCCATTGCCTCGTCTATTTGCTGCAATTGACTCATCTGCTTCTCTGTTACCACATACTGTTTCTTAAAGCGCAGCGGATTCACTCCGGGCCTGCCCTCAAAATCGGTCCGTTTTGCTCCTGCCCGGGCTCCAGCTGTAAAGGAGGAGGTGGCAGCTATCAGAGCTACTCTACCTGCGGGGATGTCCAGGTATCTAGGCGAACGGGCCTGCCCCAGATTCCTGCCGACTCCAGCGAAAGTCATATCCCTATTTTTCAATTCCTCCATGGTGTCAACCAGGCCGGGTATGTGAAAATCGAGGGCATGATTATGAGCCAGGTTGAAAAGATTGAATCCCGTCTTGTTCAACTCATCCAGAACAAAAGGCGGCATGGCCAGGTGGATACCCCCGTATTCAGATGATGGAATGCGCGGCTTCCCCGGCGTAACGAGTTCCACATTGGCAAAGGATGCATTGGCCTGTTTTATAAGGTTGACCAGTGGCTCAAAGTCTGGCCTGCTATCGTGGTGAAGCCTGCGAGAAATTATACAATCACCGGTTGCGGTGAATTTTAGTAGGTGCTCCAAGGAAATCAGCTCCCAAATTCATTTAAAATGAAAGAATGCAGTTGACCTGTCTTTTTTATTTATTTTCCGGCACCCCACGTACATTCCTTCCAACAGCTTACCTCATTTGGTGCTTATTATTGCATATCTGTAATGTATTGTGGTGTTTGCAATGCCGCATATTAAGTATTAAAGTTGAGCTGGGGTAGTTTTACTTTTACAACTATCATAAATTGGGGGTGTTTTCATTGACCGACAGGATCAAATATTTAGGCCATTCGGGCTTTCATCTGGAGACCTCGGAAGGGAAGACCGTTCTGTTTGACCCGTGGATTTCCGGGAATCCCGTCTGTCCGATTGATGCTGAAGAATTCGAGGATGTCGACCTTGTCCTGATCAGCCATGACCATGATGATCACGGTCCAAACGATGTTAAACATTTAGTCGAGGAGTGTGGGGCGGTTTTGGCAGCTCAGCCGGAACTGCAGGCATATCTGGGAGAAGAGTTTGGTATTAGCAGTGATGCTTTTTTGCCGGGAATGAATATCGGTGGGACTGTCGAGTTTGATGGTTTATCGATCACCATGGTACAGGCATTCCATTCCAGTTCAGCGGGTTTTCCATGCGGCTTCATACTCAAAACTGAAGCAGGAAACCGGATCTACCACGCTGGAGATACCGGGGTCTTTGCCACTATGGAAACGCTGGGAGATTTGTATGACATAAATCTGGCACTTCTGCCTACTGGTAGTGCTTACGTGATGGATTCGGAGCAGGCAGCTCACGCGGTCAGTTTGCTCAGGCCGGATAAAGTGATTCCCATGCACTATGGAACCTTTGAGGTTTTGGAACCAGATGCGGAATTATTCGAAAGCCTGGTCAAGAAGCATTCTCCGGAAGTTGGAGTGAGCGTACTGCAGCCGGGAGAATGCACTGACGTTTAATTTGGGCCATAACTTCAGGGCCCGGACTGCTGAGCATCCGGCCCCTGAAGTTTCGTGAATATCAGCTCATTTTTTACCCAGGTATTCATCAAAGAAGCCAGCAACCTCACGGTATGCTTCAATCTTGTTCGGCAGCTTGACTATGCCGTGTCCCTCATCTTCAAAACGCAGATACCTGACAAAAGTATCCTGCTGCTTCACATTATCGACAACCTGTTCTGCTTCTTCCACCGGGACCCGGGGATCGTTGGCCCCATGGATTACAAACAGGGGGGTCTCAATCTGGTCAGCCTTGTGGATGGGGGAAATACTCTCCAGAAACTCGTAATCATCTTCCAGGCTTCCATACTCAGCCTCACGCAGGTGGCGTCGCCATGGACCTGTGTTTTCCAAAAAGGTTATGAAGTTGGCTATTCCCACGCGGTTGACGGCTGCTGCCCACAGGTCGGGATATTCAGTTATGCAGGCCAACACCATAAATCCGCCGTAGCTTCCACCCATGACGGCAATCCTGTCCGGATCGGCATCTCCCTCGGATATCAACCAGTCATAACCGGCCCGGATGTCTTTTACGCTGTCCATTCTCTTTTCCACGTCGTCCAGCTTGATGTATTCACGGCCATAGCCTGAGCTTCCACGTACGTTTGGTTCCAGGACGGCGAATCCCCGGTTGAGTAGATATTGTGTGGTGGTCCGGAATCCTACTCTACGCTGACTCTCGGGGCCTCCGTGAATATCGATGACCACGGGCAGCTTTTCATCATGGTCGACATCCTGCGGGCGGTAGTAAAAGGCGGGGATCTCCAGGCCATCGAAACTCTCAAAATGTGTTAACTCTGGTTCGACCAGGCTGGATTGCGGAACCCCGGCCAGTGATGCATGAGTCAGCTGATGGGCACGATCATTTTGCAGATCGTAAATCCAGATATTGCTGTTGTGCTGTGGGGCGCTGACCGTGAGGGCTAATTCATCCCGCACCGGCGACCACACCGGCACCCCATAAACACCCTCCGGCAATTTCTTCAGCTGCTGTTTATCACCGCTTCTCAGGTCGTAAATCCACAGCTGTGAATATCCCTCATCATTAACCAGATAGGCCAGTCTACCACCGTCAGGGGATAACTTCAGACCCTCAATCTCCTTTTCAACTTCCAGAACGGGGGAAAGTTCTCTGGTGCTTAAATCGTAGTGGAAGACTCCCCGGAAGTTTCTGTCCTGATTGCTGATGAGGTAAAAGCCGTCACCATCAGGCTGCATCTGCACGTACTGATAAACTGCTTCTCCCTCGTGGGGCGTCAGATGCTCTATCTCTGAAGTCGATAAATCGAGCAGGTAAAGATCATGATCGAAACCGGCGTGGGCCAGCCGAACGATCAGGAATTCACCGTCTGGTCCCCAGGCAGCCGGGGAGTTGCTTCCCTCTCGCTTGAGAACAGGCTCGGCTTTACCTGTTTCAATATCAGCTGTCCAGATGTGAAAGTGTGCGGGATGCTCCCGGTTTGAAGCAAAGGAAATCTTTTTGCCGTCCGGGGAAAAGTCGCCGAACCGGTGAATGGATTCGGGTTCATCTGTGAGCTGTCTGCTGCGGGAACCCTCGGCATCGACAGTAAAAATCTGCATCCGTTCATTCCCACCTGCATCCATGCTGTAAAGCAAGAGATCGTCATCTGTGGGGGAATATTTCACCTGCGATACTCGTTCAGAGTGAAAGGTCAGCTGTTGAGGCCAGCCTCCCTCGCGGGATAGGCTCCACACCTGCGGCACTCCGGTTATGTCGGTGACAAAGGCCACACGTTCGCCGTCGGGCGAAAAAGTGAGATTGGTGGCGGTTCGCACTCGCAGGTATCTTTCAATATCAAAATGGTCAGACATGGTGGCTCATCTCCTTCCGACAGGTTTGAGGCTTCTATAGAAAGTATGCTTCTTGATATGAACAGAAGTTCCTGCAGGGTTCAATGATCAATGAGCTGTCGGGAGGGAAACGACCTGATTTGGCAGAAACTGTTCTTCAGAGAGGTGATAATTGTGCGCATTGATTACCCAATAACTTTTTTGTATTATCAAGACCTCGATCGGGTGGTGCCGTTTTACCGCGATATTCTGGGACTGCAGCTGGAACGCGATCAGGGATGGTGCAAAATATTCCAAGCAGGTGAAAAGGCCTGTGTTGGATTGGTGGACGAGGCCCACGGGTCTATGTCAGTGAGTGATGAAAAATCAGTTCTTCTGACCCTGGTTGTCGATGATGTGGATGCATGGTACGAACATCTGCGAGATGAAGGTGTAGAGATCGCTGCAGAACCTCAGATGCATGAAGATATCGGGGTGTACTGCTTCTTTTTGCAGGATCCGGCCGGTTACAAAATTGAAATTCAGAAGTTCATGGACTGAGGGTTTTGATGAATCATCATTCTCGGTGTCCCCTTAGAATCAGACCTGAAGCCCTTAAATTCGTTTTGATATCAATATCCACGGGGAGCTCGGGGAAGGTTTTTTCATTCCACCCATCAGCGAGTTCCCACCACAGTTCGGGTTTGCGCCGGTAAAGAGTCTGACCAAACCCGTAGATGTCGGATTCAAACTGATTCTGTACTATGCCCAGGGAGTTGCGAATTTCCTCCTCAACGCAGCGGGCTGCGTATGATTCTATCTCCTCAACTGCAGCCCGTGGTTTGACGGTAATCGGATGGGAGCTCTCAACAATTTGAAATTGAATACTTACTTCGAGGTCGATGCTGAGGTTATCCGGTGAATCTCCCTGTGGGTTGATCGTTGAGGTGTTGTTTATTGTCTCCAGTACCAGAGTACCGCCATCATGTTGAGGATGGGGGATTTCTATGGCGGTCTGTTTTACCCGGCCGACCGCCCATAAAAAACCCCGGGCGTCATTACTGTCCAGAAAACCCACCAGACGGTCCTGTTCAAAAACGGCCAACCCCAGCATGATGGTCATGCCTGGAGCGGGTTCAGCCATTCCATACTCTTTAAGGGGATCAAGCACGGGGTGTTCATCTGAAAACATACTAGGA
>CAZRFK010000074.1:0-8874 GCA_964599275.1 uncultured Clostridia bacterium | reverse complement strand
GTGCGAACTGACTCTTCAGCTGATTCTAATTCATCGCTGTACTGATGGCATTCTTGCCGAACTTGTCGCAGCTGCCCTTCGACCTCACCCAAAAGTCCCTCGCAGTCAGAAATTGCTGCATCAAGGCGACGTATTTCGCCCCAATGGGCAACCAGATCTTCCCCATTATTTTCTTGAGAGGGGGCGTGACTTCCCTGCAAAATCCCAGCAACATCTGCTACATCACCTTCCAGACTGACCAGGTAGATAGGGTGTTTCCAGAGGGAATCCATCTCGACTTTTGCACTCCACATGAAACTCATTATGCTTAGCAGGTCATCAGTAGTTTCAACCAGGAGAAATCGATTCAGAAAATAATTGCGAACAGCTAGAAGTTCTTCACTGGAAGACTGTAGTTCAACAATTTCATCCAACCATCCCTGCACCGCCTCACCCCAACCGCCGTTCAACAAAAAGTCTTCCCACATTTGACGCTGCTTTGACCACGTATTCTGGCTGGATGCCATTGAGTACTGCCTGACAACTGAGGGCAGAACATATTTATGCGTTATGGGGGATTGGTCCCTGAAGGCATCATCCACCTCACCAGCGGCAACTTCGTCGAGCACAGCAACTTTTTTGTAGACTCCCAGTGCACTGCTGAGTGCTCTTTCACAATCTTCAGGAAACTCCAGGTCACTCAAAAACGCTGATCCCGCAGGACGCTCTCTGTGGTCTGGTTCGGAAGCCGAGTTCACCAGCTCCCGCAGGACTTCCCGTCTGGCACGCCAGCGGGTAAGCTGATCCCTTCGGGTTTGCGCTTCTTCTCCCAGTTCATCTCTTTTCTTCTCGACGCGAGTCAGCTGCGCTGATGCTGCTGCCCTGCGTTCCTCAGCCCGGGATAATTTATTTTTAATTTCTTCGATTTGAGACTCAAGCGAATCGCCGTTTGACTCATCTTCGGTAATTCCCCTTGCTTCTGCAATCTGCTGTCGAGCACGCGACATGTCGGTAAATGCTCTCTGCAAATTTTCATCCATACTGCGGAGTTCGCCAGAGATTTTCTGTTTCTGAACTCCCAATTTTCCCAGGAACTTCTCTGTACGACTGTTTACGCCTTCAGCACGGCGGAGACGCTCGGACAGGTCCTGAACTAGTCGATGATTCTTCTCAATACGAAGGTTAAGAGATTTTAATTTTTCCTTTAATTCAGTAATTGACTCGCGATCTTCGGAGGCCTCACCCAGCTCTTTTTTCAAACTATCGACATCATCGATGGCATTCTGAGAACGCTTCCTTGCATTGCTCAGTGATTTCATCTTCTCTGTGAGGTTCTGCAGTGTATGTTCGATCTGGGAACGCTGCTTTCTCAGATTCTTACATCCGCGAACGAACAGCTCTTCGCGCCGGCTCAAGTCTTTCAATTTTGTTCGCTGAAGTGAAATACGTTCGTCCAGCTGCTGCTTATTATTCTGTTTTGAAGCAATTTCTGCGCGAACCTGCTCCAGCTGCTCGGTATGTTTTTGCCATTGTGATGTCGATTTGATCAGTTCAGAGGCGATCAAGTCTCTCCTGATACTGTCACGTTTTTTTGTAAGTATACGATGCAACCGAGCGCGCACTGCCTGCCTGTGCAGCGGCATAAGATAACTTTCGCGCATATCAACCATATCGTTTAGTCTATCTTGACTCTGCTTGATTCTGCCTAACCTGCGGGCAACTCTCTGCAGAACGCGGTGATATTTGGTAACGCCAGCAACCTCTTCAATATATTCACGGAGCTGTTCAGGATCAGCATCAAGAATGCGCTCTACTTCTCCCTGCCCAATTATGGAATAAGAATCAGCTCCTACCCCAGTACCCATAAAGGTTTCACGCACATCCCGCAGGCGGCATCTCTTCCCATTCAGTAAATATTCGCTTCTTCCAGAGCGATCAACTCGGCGACAAACCGCCAGTTCAACTGCTGGATGACCGGCAATACCTGCTTCATTATCAAACACAGCAACTACCTGAGCCAAACTAAGACGTCTTCTATTCTCGCTGCCGGAGAAGATAACCTCATCCATACTACTACAGCGGAGCTTTGTGGGGCTTTGTTCTCCCAACACCCACCGAAATGCATCAACGATATTGCTTTTTCCGGATCCATTTGGACCAACAACAGCCGTGATTTGCTCCGGAAATTCAACCACTACGGGATCAGCAAATGACTTGAACCCTCTTATTTCCAGTCTTTCGAGGCGCATGTACCACGATCAGCAACAGTGTCTGTCTACTGACCGGTTACCCACCACCTTTCCATCTGCATACCGTATAACTCTACCTGACTAGCACAGATAACAAGAGATACCTCTTGTTAGAGTATGTTACAACAGATGGGCCTGTCCATAGTCCGCCCAGGACAGGCCCATCTGTTTCCTCCTGACAACTCTAAATTTTTGCAAATAAGTGATCAACGATGACTCACGAGAAACTTGATTGCTGTTCGTTCCTCTCCCTCAATATCTATTTCAACAAAAGCCGGGACAGCCACCAAATCAAGGCCGTTAGGAGCGACAAATCCTCTTGCGATTGCTATTGCTTTGACTGCTTGGTTTACAGCTCCAGCGCCTACTGCTTGCAGTTCAGCAGTTCCTTCAGCACGTACCACCGCAGATAGTGCCCCTGCGACTGATTTCGGTTTTGAAGTAGAAGATACACGCAGCATTTCCACTAAAACTCATTCCCTCCTATACTGGGGCAAACAGGGTGTGGATTTTATGAGGCACTAATACTACTATTCAAGGAAGCCATTGGCATTTCCTTCATCGAAGTCCCAAGCATTTCAATGCCTGCCCTGCCGCGCTTTCTTCAGCCGCCTGCTTACTGGCTCCGCTACCCTTACCGATGGCATCTCCCTCAGCATAGACCTCTACTGTATAGAGAGGTCTATGATCTGGCCCCTGACGATCGGCAACATAATATTTCAGTTTGGCGCCTTTTTCCTGAGCCCATTGTTCAAGATAAGATTTAGCATCTAGTGGCAGGTCGGGTGAATCAGGAAGCTGAAAATCAGACACTAAAGTGGAATTCACAAAACGCTGGGCACCCCGAAGCCCGCAAGAGAGATACACCGCCGCCACCACCGCTTCATAGACATCCGCGAGAAGAGACTGTTTGTTTCTCCCACCAGAGGCGTCTTCGCCCCGTCCCAAACGCAAATGCTGTCCCATCTGCAGGTTTTGACCAGCTTCTGCAAGAGATTCAGTCCGTACCAGTGATGACCGTACCAGCGAAAGATAGCCCTCATCAGCATCGGGATATTGTTCAAACAATACGCGGCTGACCAGCATATTCAATACGGCATCACCCAGAAATTCTAGACGCTCATTTGAGGGGCCCTCCTCCGGATTTTCATTGACATATGAAGTATGAGTGAAGCTCCGGAGGAGGAGCTCCTCGTCGATTTCACTGCAAAACTCAGTCAGAAGCTGCTCCGGAGAACTCACTGAGTGAAACGCCTCCAGACGAGTGACGCATTTTGGCCGCCAAACCCGAAGGAATTAGTTAATGCCGCATTTACCTCTGTTTCCCTGGGTCCGTTGGGAACATAGTCGAGCCGGCACTCTTCATCAGGCTCATCGAGATTGATGGTAGGATGAATTTTGCCGTCCTGAATAGTCAATATGCAGACCACACTTTCAAGCGCACCCGCAGCTCCCAGCAGATGTCCTACCATTGATTTGGATGAGCTTATGGGAATTTCGGCGGCCGCTTCGCCGAAGACTGTTTCTATAGCCTTTGATTCAGCGGAGTCGCCCGCCGGTGTTCCAGTACCGTGAGCGTTAATGTAATCAACATCACCCGGCTGCAAACCTGCATCTTTTACAGCTGCAGCCATAGAGCGGGCTCCACCTTCACCTGAGGGCGAGGGGGCAGTTATATGATGGGCATCACCTGTTAAAGCATACCCTTTCAGTTCAGCAAGTACTTCAGCTCCGCGCTTTTCTGCATGTTCAAGGGTTTCCAACACCAGAATCGCAGACCCTTCGCCCATGACAAATCCATCTCTGTCAGCATCAAACGGTCGGGATGCCTTTTCGGGTTCCTCGTTGCGTGTAGATAACGCCCGCATAGAGGTGAATCCTGCCAGAGAAATGGGGACAATTCCCGCCTCAGTACCCCCGCTGAGAATGACATCAGCTTCGCCTCTCTGAAGCATACGATAAGATTCACCAAGGGCGTGCGCTGAAGCTGCACAGGCAGTAGTCAGGGTCAAATTGGGGCCCCGAGCATCAAGGCGAATCGCAATTTGACCGGCTGCCATATTGGAGATCATCATCGGTACGCAAAATGGACTGATTCGGCGCGGTCCCTTTTTCAAAAAGACTTTCATCTGCTCAGACAGAGATTGAATCCCGCCCTGTCCAGTACCCAGAACAACTCCCAACCTATCGGAGGATATACTCCCCAGATCGAGTCCAGCATTTTCAACGGCCTTCAGGGACGCAGCCAGAGCGTACTGACTGTTCGGGTCCATTCTTCTGGCTTCCTTGTGGTGCATGTACTGTTGCGGATCGAAATCTGGTAGCTCTGCTGCGATCTGCACCGGTAGACCATCAGTGTCGAACCTGGTGATTGGTCCAACACCGGAACGCCCTGCCAGCATATTGTTCCAAAATTCATCCAGGTCTGATCCAAGTGGAGTCAGAATCCCCAGACCTGTAACAACCACACGGTTGTTCATTTAAACTCAACTCCATCATTCACTGAATTCGGCTTTCAACGTAATCCACTGCATCAACAACTTTTTGGATCCCCTCTACATCCTCGTCAGGGATTTCGATATCGAATTCTTCTTCCATGGACATAACCAGTTCCACGAGATCAAGGGAGTCGGTTCCCAGATCTTCGGCAAAGTCAGCATCCATTTTTACATCACCTTCAGCAACGCCCAGCTGATCTACCAGCATGGATTCAATCTTGTCATAAATTTCTTCGTTAGACATTAAATACACCTCCAGAGATATTGTCCACATGTAAAACAAATAGGGTGACGCATCAGTTGACTAACTCACATTCCAGCAGTTAAGCCACCATCGATGACCAATACTTCTCCCGTTATATAAGAAGCGGCATCTGATGCCAAAAAGCAGACAGCCTCGGCCACTTCTCCGGGTTCTCCCATGCGCGACAGTGCAGTGCGTTCTGTTATCTCATCTTTGGCTTGCTCGGGCATCTGCTCAGTCATGTCAGTCTGAATGAGTCCCGGAGCAACAGCATTAATTCTTATGCCTCTGCTCCCAACTTCAGAGGCAAGACTGCGGGTAAAGGCTATCAGGCCAGATTTTGCAGAAGCGTAATTGACCTGACCAGCGTTTCCACTTACCCCTGCTACCGAAGATACATTCACTACAGCACCTTTTCTGTTGCGCATCATCTGTCGTATTGCTCTTTTGGTGACATAAAAAGTGCCATTGAGGTTCACATCGATCACCTTGCGCCAGGAGTCTTCCCCCATCCGCAAAAATAGGGAGTCATCATTGATACCGGCATTGTTGACCAGCACCGTTGCTGGACCCCAGATTTCTTCCACCTCAGTGAACATTTCGTCAACGCTATCTGGGTTGCTGACGTCCACCTGTAGGGAGACTGCCTCACCCTCAGCGTTTTCTATACAATCGACTACTGCATCGGCGCTTTCTTTGCTATTGTGGTAACAGACGACAACACGTGCTCCCCGCTCACCCATTTTTACGGCGACTGCCTGACCGATGCCTCTTGATGCGCCGGTAACCACGGCAATTTCACCTTTCAGGCTACTCATAGTTGGGGAGCCACCTCCTCAATCTCTTCCGGTTTTTCGCAGCGGTAGTTGTTTACCTGTCTGGATATGCGGCGTAAAAATCCACTTAACGTATCACCGGTTCCTACTTCCACAAAAGTTTCACAACCCGCATCCATCATGGTGTGCACTGATTTTTCCCAGAGCACGGGTGAGTAAACCTGCTTTAAAAGCGCCTCTTTAATCTCTTCAGGCTGGGTTACTTCCTCCGCGTTGATATTGGCAACCACCGGAAATTCAGCCTTACCGAATTCAATATCGGCAATCACTTCAGCCAGCTTCTCAGCAGCTGGTTGCATCAGTGGTGAATGAAATGGGGCGCTAACTTCGAGTGGAATAACCCTGCGAGCTCCTCCTTCGCGGAGAACTTCGCAGGCTTTCTCAACCAAATGGTTGTGTCCGGTTATGACTACCTGACCTGGGCAATTATAATTGGCACCCCTTACGACTCCATCCTCATTTTCCTCAACTTCCCTACATGTCTGCCGCACTTCATCCTCTTCCATGCCGATTACAGCAGCCATGCCGCCAACTCCTTCAGGTACCGCTTCCTGCATGAACCGGCCGCGTTTGTTGACCAGCACACACGCGTCTTCCAACCTCAAAACTCCTGCGGCCACCAATGCGGAATATTCACCGAGACTGAGACCAGCTGCCCGATGGGGTTGAGGAATATCATACTGCCTGAGAGTTTCCCATACCGCAACACTGACCGTCAAGAGAGCCGGCTGTGTGAATTCAGTCAGATTCAACTTATCAGACGGCCCTTCAAAACATAACTGTGCCACATCCCAGCCCAGAGATTGTGAGGCAAGTTGAAACACTTCCTCCGCGGCTTTTGATGCTTCGACTAATTCCCCACCCATGCCGACGTACTGGGCCCCCTGTCCTGAAAACATGGCTGCAAATTTATCGCTCAATTGCAAACACCCCCACAGAACCTGGTCCGAGGAAACTTCCCAGGACCAGATCTATTACCCACTGTTCCGTCTCCAAGTCCATTTGTTTCTGCTTCAGAAGTCGCCTGAGTCGGCCAGCCTCATTCTCTGCTCCAGCTGACATTACCCCTAACAAACTTGGATTTTTCACTTTATCCAGTATTAGCTCACTCAATACTTCTGCAGATTCAGAATCGGCACACCTCATACCCAATGATTCCAGGAATCCATCCTGCAGGGCGAATATATCTCCACGCAGCATACCTTGTACCGCATCAGCCACACCAGAGATTCCTTTTTTGGGTTTCAAACGGAGAGAATTAACATTCCCCGCGTAGAAAAAAGCATTGATGTTCGAAGCAATTCGCTCTACATGTTCTGTCAATTCACGCACAGACGTTATTTCCTCCGCCATCATGGAGGCTTCCAACACCAGTTGCCCAAGGGGTGGACCTATCAAACTGGAATCAATGATCTGGATTTGCTCAGAACCCAACATATCGGCTGCGGTTCTGGCTGCTGGAACGGAAGAAGTCAAAGATTCAGACGAAAGCAGTGCAACTATGCTCAGTTCCTTTTGAGATTCAGACAGCAATCGATGATATGTTTTATAAAAATCACCGGGAGTCGGCTGCGCAATTCGGACGGTACCGATGTAATCACTGTCCCATCCGCGCCAGAACGACTCTGTCTGCTGTACATCTACCGGTTCTGCACTGACACCGGCATAGACCGTCATAGGCACGATCTCTACATCCGTGGCTTCAACAGCTATGGGACTTAACGCCGAAGATATATCTGTAACAACTTTAATTTCCTTCAAGGCGTTCGTTGTCTCCCATCCATTTCAAAGTAGCTGCTCCCCAGGTCAATCCAGCTCCAAAAGCAACCATAAGAACATTGGTTCCAGATTCCAACATACCCTCTTCACAGGCCTCAGTAAGGGCCAGCGGCACCGAAGCGGATGAGGTGTTTCCGTATTTGTCGAGATTCACAAACACTCTGTCCATGGAAATTCCCAGCCTTTTAGCCGATGACTCAATAATTCGAATATTTGCCTGGTGAGGTATGTAAAGTTCTATGTCGTCTAGATCAAGACAGGCCCTGTGCACAGCTCCGGTAGCTGCATCCCCCATAGCTCTTACAGCAAACTTGAAAACCTCGCGCCCGTTCATTTTTATATAATGAAGTCTGTCTTGAAGAGTCTGTTCACTTGTCGGGCGGAGTGAGCCGCCGGCAGGTAGCTTGAGGTGTTTTCCTCCACTTCCATCAGCTCCCAAATAGGTAGACATAATTCCTGCTGGACTTTCACAAGGTCCCAAAACAGCTGCACTTGCTGCGTCTCCGAATAAAACACAGGTGCTTCGGTCGTCCCAGTCTGTAATTTTTGAAAGCACCTCAGCTCCCACTACCAAAACATGATCAGCTGCTCCAGTCATTATAAAGTGATGTGCGGTGGCCAACCCATAAACGAAACCTGAACATCCAGCCCCCAGATCGAATGCGGCTGCATTTTCCGCACCAAGTCTATCCTGTAATAAACATGCAGTGGCAGGAAAATCCATATCAGGAGTTACGGTGGCAACCAGGATCAGATCCAATTGAAAGCCTTCCAGTCCTGCCGATTCCAGTGCCTGTTCAGCGGCATCTGTGGCAAGATGAGATGTTGCCGTATCTTCATCAACTATTCGACGTTCAGCAATACCGGTTCTGGTGCGTATCCATTCGTCGGAAGTATCGACCATCTGCTCCAGATCTTCATTAGTTAATACTTTATCGGGGACTGATTTTCCCATCCCCCATATACCAACACCTACTGTTTGTTCATCTCGCATCATTGATTTCTCCTTTTCATAGAAGCATCAATAACAGCCGGTATCTCAGCTTCAACAGAGCGGTACGCAGTCTGCAAGGCACTGGAAATCGCTTTTGCTTGAGAAACTCCGTGACACTTCACCACCAGTGAACGCAATCCTAAAAGCACTGCTCCTCCATAGTTGCGATAATCGTGCCTTCCAAATACCCGTTCAACTCCCGGTTTCACTAAAAGCCCACCCAACATTGACAAAAGCGAAGTCTTCATTTCTCGCGAAACTGCATCCGAAAGAGCTTGCCCCACTCCTTCAAAGG
>CAZRFK010000073.1:0-8967 GCA_964599275.1 uncultured Clostridia bacterium | reverse complement strand
TCTTTGCCTACGAGGAGGGTGTGGCTGCGCTGGACGTCAAGATCACCCTACAAGAAAGCTGATAAAGCATCACAAAACTAACCTGCCGGCAGGAGACTGCCTGAAGGATCAAGGCTCGTAGATTGCGAGAGCTGGCTTGCATCAGACTTCAGGTTAACTTTATTTGCTCAGAGCGTTCCCGATATTATTGTTAGGACGCTTTGAAGACGAAAGGGGGTGTTTTAATGAAGTTTTTGCGGAATATACTGATCGCGTTATTAATCGTAGGTGTCGTAGCAATAGGAGTAATGTTTTTCTTATATTCATCTGCCTCGCATGTCTACCCAGATCTGGACGCTCAATATGACCAGGAGCAGTTTGAAGTTCTGTCTGACAATCTCGAGCCAAACGAGGACACCGACAGCCTGGAGCTGACGTTTACGTCGGATGAGTTGAGAACCCTGATACTGGGGAACCTGCAGGGAGAAGAAGATGACGCAGATTATGTCAGCGGTCTGGATGTGCAGCTGGACGAGGATGCGGTGAATGTCAGAGTCAACGCTAACCTCTCGATGATAAGAGAAACCTTACCTTCTTTTGTGCGTTTTATCCTTAGAAAAGATACTGTTTCCTTTCAGGTGACAGCATTGCCTCAACTGCGGGAGGAAGAGATTCAAACGGAGATAAAAGAATTTAAAATCGGTAAGCTGGGGCTGCCGGTGGGTCGTTTGCTAGCACTGTTGGAGCAGCCTTTGAGCTCAGTGCCGCAGGTAAATATCGCGGAAGGCGGGCGAATTATCTCACAGAATCCAGAAGACATGGTAAAGGAGATTTCTTTAGACGAGGACATGTTCCAGCTGCTGCTCGTCAAACCAGAACCGTAAAAAAACAGCGGTTGACGGAAATAATCATGGTGTATGGTCTAGTCTAGATAACGTGCAGCCAACTGGCAATGGACCTGTCTGTGTTGAAGTAGGGTCGAGAGCAGGACTGATGCATGTAGCTGAGTCCTCACTTGGTCAATTCGGCGGCTATTGCCGCAGATTGCCCAATGTTTGAGTGCCTGGGTCGGACACCCAAGGGGTCTTCAGTTCCAGAGCATTCAGTCCAGCTCCCGCCGCTGCAATCCGGACGTGAGGTTTGCCCTCATCCGGCTTTCTCCACGAGTTCACCGAGAAGCATTACGCACTCATCCACGGAGCTTCGACCCAGATGCACCAGCGGGAGTTTCCTGGTAAAGGATTGCCATCGTTGCCAGCCCCAGGGCTTCCGGCTGTGTTTCCGACTCAGCCACATCTGATGACGTAGCTCTCGATGGCTGAGAAGGACGCAGATGAGGATCCATAATCGAAGTAGTTCCCCCATATCGGATTCATCCGAGACAGCAACTTCTCCACCGACCAGGTCAGCCTCCGATCATTCGTCAGGGCTCGCACCTTGCCCCTTAGCACCTTCATGGCCTTCTTCCGAGGCCACGTCTGAAGATACTATTCACCAGGCCATCGATATGGTTCCGTCCTGCGGCAGTGAACACCGGGGAAGTCGAATCCTTCCTTTCCCCGGCAAGTCCACTATGTGGGTCTTTTGCTCATTCAGCCGGAGGTCCATCCTACCGAGGATTTGCTCCAGCAGTCGGTACGCCCGCTTGGCTGCCGCCTGAACTATCCAGCGTGGGAATACCCAGCGGACGCTGTCAACCATTGCTTTTGGGAATCATCACCCGCAGCACCGGTCGGGGTCGGTATCTCTCCTCCTTCAACTCCCGGTAAATCTCGTCCAGCATGCACCGGACATCGTAGGTCTTGACCTCTTCTATGGTCTGCTTATCAATGCCTGCCGCCACACATCGGGCCGATACACCTTATCGTACAAGGCGTGAAACCGTCTCGTGGACGACAGCTTGGCCGCCCGGTACAGTACCCTCTGGAGTTCTCGCACACCGCGATATTGGGTGTCATTATCCCTATGGGCATTCACCAATGCTTCCCCCTTTCGGACACGCCTTCACTTCCCCGGGTTCTTCCCTTAGACCGAGTTATGTTGTCTCGATCCTGCAAACGGTACTATAACCCAATCCGACTCCCTCTTCCCAGACTGCCGCTTCGTGGGTCAACAATTATAGGCAGTCCTTTCTGGGAAGGAGGACCTCCCATCGGGGATCGTGGACAGAATATCGATCACCCGGTGCGGCGATCTCCACCTCGGGACCGCGGGAGGAGAATCCTGCGATATCGTCATCCTGATCCGTGGCGCTGACCGCGATGACTTCCTTGTAGGTGGCGGAGCTGAAAACGGGATGGCTGCCCTCGCTGCCGGCAGAGGAAACCATCAGGCTACCTTACCCGGAGGAGTGTTCTACGGCGTCCTGCACTGTATCTGAGTGATCGCCGCCGAGGCTCTCATGTTTATTGCTTCCTTATTTTCGTCAGCGGCCCAGATAATCTCCCCGGCAACGTCCGAAAACGAACCTACGCCGGACTCATCCACCTTGACCGCATACAATTAGACATCCGGTGCGGTTCCCAAGCACTCCCACCTCATTGTCCAACGCTGCGGCGCCGCATCAAGGATTCACACCCCATTTTCGGGCCGTTTTGCTCTTTTGCACCGCATTTGCCTCCTCCCAGCTGTCCTGGTACACCGCATCACGGATGGGCACGGAAAAGTGTTCCCTGCTCGGTGACCTCCTGGTGTTTTTGTTCTGGCTGCTGAGAGTAGACTAACGCGACATGACACCGGAGGCTGCATTCTCACAGCGGTTTTGCACGGAGGGAGTAATTTTGCTGTCAGTACCGCAAGTTGTCACCGATATCCTGAATTATGTATGGTCAAACGGTATCAGCATGGGGCGCTATCTAATTCTGGGGCTGGTTTTGGCTGCGGCGCTGCAGAGCTTTGTGCCGTCGGAAAAGCTGCGCAAATTCATGACAAAGAACAACTTCTACGCTATCATGGTTGCTTCGATTGCTGCCGTGACAACCCCTCTTTGCTCCTGCAGTACGGTTTCACTCATGGTTCCGCTGCTCGCTGCCGGGATCCCGTGGGGCCCGATCTTTTCCTGGATGATAGCATCGCCTGTTATAAGCCCCACGGGGTTTATCCTGTTTGGAGGCACATTGGGCTGGCATCTCGCGGTGGCTAAAGTTACTGCTGGCCTGATAATGGGAATCGGAGGCGGGCTGCTGGCAAACAAACTCCAGCAGAGCGGTTTTTTAGAGAACCAATCCCGGGTGCCAATCGGCGAATCAGCGAACATCTCCAGTTTCACGGAGGATGATGCGGGTATTGTCACTTCGGATTCATGCTTTGCGGAGGATCAGGCAGACGAAGCGTCTACTGCCTCAACAAAAGAAGATCCCGGTGAGCAGGAAACGCCACTTCAAAGATTTGTGACCACTTTCTACAGCTCCGCACGAAGCCTGATTCCCATATTTATCGTTTTCATTTTTGTGGCGGGAACGATCGAGTATCTTGTTCCGACTGAGTGGATTGTCAGCATTTTCGGTGAAGGTAGGGCCTGGGGAGTACCTGTAGCTGCTGTATTGGGTTTACCGCTTTACACAAATACGGTCAGTGCCGTTCCGTTGGTTTCTTCCTTTATGAATCTGGGTATGAGCACGCCTGCTGCACTGGCTTTCATTCTGACCGGACCGGCGACTTCGCTGCCAGCACTCGGAGCCGTGCTGGTAGTAGCTCGCACCCGGGTGCTGGCTCTGTACCTGAGTGTGTTATTTTTCTGCAGCGTTATCTTCTCCTATATATTCGGTGTGTTCTTCTGAAGCAAGGGAGGTAGTGTGTTTTTGCGACAGCGGCATTGTGTGGAGGTGTATTAGATAAAATCAGTTTACATGGATCACTCCGCCACTACGCCAGTTCATCCCCGAGTGGCATCTGTAGTAGCCAGGTACATGTTGTCTGACTATGGCAATGCTTACCGCAAGGTTAGCATCCGCCGTAATCTGTCCTACCACAATATTGGTAATATGGTGAACCAGGGCTTATTCTTTCTTAGATGTCGGCCAACAGCCTTTATCTCCTGGCTGATATTTTAATTCAAACTAGACATCTTTTTCCCGTGACAGTGCTTCTGGCCTGACAAGATGGTTGGTTGGACCATTCCCCGAACCCAGGGGCAGAGACGTTTTTATCGCAGCAGTGACGAAATCCTTTGCAGCCTGTGCAGATTCACGAACACTCATACCACGGGCCAATGAAGCAGCCAGGGCAGCCGAAAAGGTGCAGCCTGTTCCATGGGTATTGGTAGTGGGAACATATTCGCCTTTCAGAGACATGACGCCGCGCTCATCGCACAGGACGTCCACCACCTGATCTCCAGTGGACAAACCAGGAACATGTCCACCTTTCAGTATAACTACTTCGGGCCCCATACAGCGAAGTTTCTTTGCAGCATCTTCAACATTCCCATCATTGAGACTGGTGTCCAAAAGAATTTCGGCTTCTGGCAAGTTGGGAGTCAGAATGGTAGTTATGGGCAGGAGATTCTTTTTCAAGGCCTCAACAGCATCTGACTGCAGCAGTGAATCACCACTTGCAGCTACCATCACCGGATCAACTACCAGGGGAGATATTTTTAGGCATTGAAGCAGTTCAGAAACCACCTCAACAATAGCCGCATTTGCCAACATGCCTGTCTTTGCGCCATCGATACCTATATCTGAAGCCACACTCTCTATTTGCCTGGCAACAAACTGGGGCTTCAACGTATGTATGTCCTGGACACCCTGAGTATTCTGGGCTGTCACCGCAGTCAGGGCGGACATCCCATAAGTCCGGAAGGCATGAAATGTCTTCAAGTCGGCCTGAATACCAGCTCCTCCACCTGAATCAGAACCGGCAATTGTCAATACTTTAGCAATATCACGCACTGAAGTTCACTCCCTCAGCAGGGGAGGGCCACAGTGAGGGCATAATTAAAGCGGGCAAATCCAGTGGCAGCCCGCAGCAATGTCGCTTCCCTACGCCGGCATTAACCGGATCAGGTTCCGAGGGTGAATCTCAGCCCTGTGCGGGGCCCCCCTAGCGATAGATGTAATTGTCATTATCTCAACTCATTAAATGATAATCATGTTCGTGTGACCTGGTCAACCATTCGCCCAAAACTATCATCTGGTTATTAAACATCGAGGGTAGGATCCAGGATATCACGCAGTCCCACACCCAACAGGTTGAATCCCAGGACAGTCAACACAATAGCCAAACCAGGAATAACTGATATCCACGGGGCCATCTCTATAAAGTTGCGACCATCACTCAAGATAACACCCCAATCAGGCATTGGAGGCTGAGCCCCCAAACCCAAAAAACCAAGTGCAGTTGTGGACAAAATTGCACTGGGTAGGGACAAAGTAGTGAGAACAATAATCGGCGACATTATATTTGGTAAAATATGTGCACCAATAATCCGCAAATTGCTGCTACCCAGAGCTCTGGCTGCTTCAACAAATGGTTTGTTCTTTGTCGATTGCGTCTTGGACCTGACGACCCGCGCCATTTGAGCCCATGAGACAGCTGCAATGGCAATGATCACATTATCAAGACTGGGTCCGAGTGCCATGACAATAGCCAGGGCAAAAACCAGAGGAGGCATTGACCAGGTCACATCGGCCAGAAAGGATATCAATCGGTCAACATATCCTCCGAAAAACCCAGCCAAAAGGCCCAACAACACGCCGATAGTAGTCTGTATGACAACGATAATAAGTCCAACCCGCAGAGCAATACGAGTGCCATAGATGACCCGGGAATAAAGACATCTACCATACCGGTCAGTCCCAAAAGGATATTCTCCACCGGGGGGCTGCAAACTGTTAGCAGGATCCCTTTCTCTATATGTTTTTGGAGCCAGATAATCGGCGAATATGGCTGCAAAAAGCACTATTAAAAAGATTATCAAGCCCGCTGCGAACATCTTATTTCGCATGGCGCGACGGATCTGTTCCAGAACTGACTTCATGTCTGCCCCTCCTTTCTTACTCCAGCGGTGCGGCGATAAAAACCCCCTGACAACTGTACGGTCACTGATACTCTGTCCGGATTGAAGGATCCAGCACGGCACAAACTATATCCCCCAGGGTATTAAATACCACAGTCAATATAGCTATAATGAGCACAATACCCTGTACTACGGGAAGGTCCTGCAGTCGAATCGACTGCCAGAGCAGACGGCCCATTCCCGGCCAGGCAAACACAGTTTCTATAACTACAGAGCCACCGATAAGCCACGGCAGCGATAAAAAGAAAACCACGGTGACAGGAATGAGAGCATTTCGGAGCGCGTGCTTGATGAGAACTTTATTGTAGGGAACACCTTTGGCGTGGGCTGTAGTCACATACTGCTCCCTCATAACTTCCAGCATTTCTGACCGCGTCAATCGCATAGTATTGGCTACCAATGGCAGGGCCAATGAGGCCATTGGCAACACGATGGAACTGGGCCCATCATATCCAGATATCGGGAAAATCTGCAAACGCACCGAAAATAGTAAGATCAGCATTATACCCAACCAGAAGTTGGGGATGGAGCGCAGCGCAGTTGAAAGGACAACCAGAATGCTATCAGCCAGACTACCCCTCCTGACAGCAACAATGAGCCCCACCAAAACTCCTATCAGGTATCGTACTATCAGAGCACTGAAAGTCAGTGCAAGAGTGTAGGGAAGGCGACTGGCGATGAGATTTCGCACCGGCTGCCTGTTGGATATTGAAGTGCCCAGATCACCCTGAACTACGCGGGAAATCCAGTAGAAATACTGAATGTGGGGTGGATGGTGCAATCCCCACCGCTCCTTCAAACGCTCTACTTCTTCTTCAGGCATGCGGGGATCTGTGATCATTCGCACCGGATCACCAGGCATAGAATGCATTATTGCAAATAAAACAATGGTGACAGTCATAACTGCTAGTATACCCCATGCAATTTTCCTGACCGCATATTCGAACAATACTCTCCCTCCCCAAAATCAACTCGCGTCCGGGTTACATCTTACAGAATGTCTGCCGCGTACCTCCTACTTCCACCCTCATTTTTCTGATCAAACTGAGTTCGTTTTCGACTGGGCTTCCATCAGATTTCAAAAACCTGACGTATGCATCTGAATAATTGCCCGCTCGATACAGATCTTTACGGACTGGAAAGAAATAAACACCGTCTTTGAAGATATTACCTCCTGAAATCAGCAGACGAGACGGCACAGATTGAGCCTCAATGCGAATTTCAATTTCCTCTTGTCCTCCGCTCCGATTCCTATCTGGGCTGGTTCGAATATAAGAACCCTCAGTTCTGGACAGCACTTCCTCGGTAACCTTCTCAGAGGATAAAAGTTGTACCAGCTCCATAGAGTCCGGCAGCAGTTTATTGAGGATCTGCCCGCGAATCTCGCCAAGTTCAACGCCTGACGCATTGGATAGCAGTATAATGCAGATCTTCTGCTGAGGATAGCGAGCAAACTGAGAAGTATATCCCAGGGTACCTCCTGCATGCCATACTTCTTTCAGTCCCCTTCTGTCACAGACTTTAAAACCAAAGCCATAACGGGTCATATCTGGATTTGAACTGTAAGGTCTGAAAGCCTCACGGATTTCCTGCTGCGGAAGTATTACCTCACTGTACAGTGCGCGGTCCCACCGAAAAAGATCCCGCGCAGAAGAAATGATATTTCCATCTGCCCATCCAACAACGGAACGATTATATGGAGTTTGAGAAAACCCCTCTCCACACAACCTGTAACCTGAAGCCTGACGCTGCAGCATCTCATCAGTGGTGCCGACCACCGAATCGTTCATCCCGATGGGCGCAAAGATGTTCTCAGCAATGAAATCAGAAAAATTCGTTTCTGCAATCCTCCGTATCAGTTCACCCAGCAGTATGTAGCCAGAATTTGAATAGCTGTAATCAGTCCCCGGAGAAAAGTTCAACAGTTCATAATCAGAAATCATATCCAGGACTTGCTGCAAGGTGGGGTCGTTATCCTCTGCGTTGCGGAAAAACTGTTCGGACAGGTACTCAGGAATTCCCGAGGTATGAGTAAGCAGATGACGTACAGTAATCTGCTGCTTCCACTGTGGCAGGTTGTCAAACCACTGAGATATCGGGGCATCATAATCCAGATAACCACGATGTTTCAACAACATTACAGCAGCCGCAGTAAACTGCTTGGTGACCGAAGCTATTACGAAGCGGGTATCCGGTGTTATGGATACCCGCTCGTCCACGTGAGCCAGACCATACCCTTCCTGCACCAGGATTCCCTCATCGGTACCTACCAAAGCAGATAACCCAGGACCACCCGGTTCGAGAAATTGATGCAGGATGCTGTGTAGGTCTGATCTGTTAAACTCATGGTTCATACCCATTTACTCCCCATCATCGCTTATCTTGAGATCATGGAGATAAAGTGCACCGCTTACACCAAGGTGCAGACCGGTTACACTGTCTCTGGTTGCTACAAACAGGCGATCACTCCACATGGGTATTATCACGTTATGCTCCCAGACTTTTTCGGAAATTTCGCCCCAAATCTGGGCACCTCTTTCATCATCCGGCTCGACTACAACCTGATCCAACATTTCATCAATCTCGGGATGAGACCAGGGAGCCAGTGAACCGTCGCTGTGCAATCCTGCTGGCCACACTCCTCCGGGATCCAGCCATGACCAGTTCCTCAGGATCAGGTCAAAATCTTCGTCTTCCACTTTGTCTCGTAAATATCCACCGGCATATTCGCGAACATTGGCCTGAATACCAAGCTCGTATAACTGATCCTGCAGGATAGGACCTGCTACGGTATCGATCGGGTTGTCACCGTTGATGGCCAGTTCGAATTCAAATTCCTCGCCATCTCGCACCAGTATACCGTCATCTCCCATTTCCCAGCCAGCATCTGAAAGCAGATTTTCTGCCCGCTGCACATCGTGGCTGTATTGCTGAGTCAGATTCTCCTCGGTTTCCTCAGAATGACGCAGCATGGC
>CAZRFK010000072.1:0-9334 GCA_964599275.1 uncultured Clostridia bacterium | reverse complement strand
ACTGCATTCCTAAGATGCGACAAAGCTTACCTGATGCGCCCGTTATTCCCGGGCGCATCTTGTCAGCTGAGTCAGATGTTAAAGGTGAATACAGACTTATTACTAGGGTGCTTTAACTATCCTGTCAGATTTAATACATTTGGTGCAAACATTCTTTCGTTGAGGTCGTCCATCAACGAGGATTCGTATCTTTTGAATGTTTGGTTTAAAGCTGCGCTTGGATTTGCTCATGGATCGGCTGACCCTGTTTCCAGTAATCGGCCCCTTACCACAGATATCACATTTTCTGGACACTTCACGTTCCTCCCATTTCACCGTTGTTTTTTTTACTCTAATATAATAACTTTACTAATGTGCATTGTATCAACAGATTCTTTTGTCGTCGAGAGCAAGGAAGTAGTGTAAGTTCATATTATGAGAATACAACGGTGTAAAAAGGAGTGCGTGATGTTTCACAGTGTCCAAAGCTGTTATGGAAAGTTAATATTGAGTCACAATGCGTTGGCTAAACTGGTGGGGATGGCTACCATAGAATGCTATGGAGTGGCCGGAATGACTCCGCAGAATCTCAGCGATGGTCTTGCGGCCATCTTGGGACATGAGAGTCTGGCTAAAGGGGTCAAAGTGGTTAAAAAAGATAATGACTCCTGTATTGCCATTTCGGTCAATATTGTTGTTGGTTATGGGGTTAACATTGGACAAGTGGCCCGAAATATCAAAGATAAGGTTGCTTATATGGTTGGTCACTGTACAGGTCTCAAGGTAAATAAAGTCGACGTGAATGTTCAGGGAGTAAAGGTGGACAAAAGCAATGAGTGAACAAGACACCCAAACTTGCGACAAGCTTACTGGTAAAATGTTTAAATCCATGCTTCACTCTGCTTCGGCTGAATTGGAAGCACATAAAGAAGAGGTAAACTCACTGAATGTTTTTCCTGTGCCTGATGGTGATACGGGCACCAATATGATGTTGACGCTTGAATCTGCTGTCCAGCAGGGGACTGACAGCGGTCCGGAATTGTACGACATAGCAGATGATTGCTCGACTGGTTCCCTTATGGGAGCTCGAGGCAATTCGGGAGTGATTCTTTCTCAGTTTTTCCGCGGAGTAGCCAGCAGCTGGGAGGGTGTCAGCGAGGCAAATTCTCAACAAATTGCCCATGCTCTTCAAAGTGGTGTCGATGCGGCCTACAGTGCAGTGATGCGCCCAGTCGAAGGAACAATTTTGACTGTTGCAAAGGAAGCAGCAGCTGCAGCATCACAATGCGCATCGGAGGATAATGACGTTTTAACAGTCCTGCAGGATGCCCTCAAAGCTGCAGAAGTTACCTTGAAAAAAACCCCGGAGATGCTTGACGTACTGGCCGAAGCTGGCGTGGTAGATGCTGGCGGACAAGGACTGGTTTATATACTGCGGGGAGCTGTTTCTGCTCTGAAACAAAAACCCGTGCAAGAAAAGACTCCTCTTGAGCAGGATCAGCAGATTGAGCAGGAGCAAGTTGCTGTTCCTGATGATGAAGTATTAACTTATCCTTATGATGTGATAGTACTGGTTGACTGCAGCTCATCAAATATCGATGTCGATGAAATACGGGGCGAAATGGTGGAGTCCGGAGACAGTCTCCTTGTGATCAAGGATGGGGATATGGTCAAAATTCATATCCACACTCAAAAACCAGACCTGGTTGTGAAGCGTTCATTAAATTGGGGTACTGTAGTCGAATGCCAGATAGAAAACATGCAGCTGCAGGTTTCCAGATCACAGGAAGCAATGCACAACTTGGAGGCAACGGCTACCGATAAACCAGGCGCTTCGGTACCTCCAACCCCACAAGACAATCCTATGGGAGGAAATGATGCTGTTGCAGTTGTTCCAATTGTTGCCGGCGAGGGATTAGCTGAACAGTTTTTATCACGGGGAGCTCAATGCACAGTTTTCGGAGGACCTACCATGAATCCGAGCGCAGAGGACATTTTGAGTGAGGTTGATGATAACTGCTCTGGTGATGTAATACTTTTGCCCAACAACCCGAACCTCATTTTGGTCTGTGAACAGGTGAAATCTCTCACTGATCGTCGCATTGAGGTAGTCCCCACTGAGAATGTTCCACAAGGTCTTGCAGCCATAGCTGCGTTTGATCCAAATACTGAACTCAATAAAGTTAGATGGCGTATGGAAGAGGCGGCTTCTGAGGTTGTTGCTTTGGAAGTAACTTACGCTGTAGATGACAGAGATTTTGGCGGGATCAGTCTGGATAAAGGAGATGTAATTGGGTTCATAGATGGAGAATTTGTGTCAGTTGGTGAAAAACCTTGCCAGGTTCTACTTGAGCTCGTTGAACATGAAAAATCCTCAGACTGGCATGCTCTTTCAGTCTTTGTGGGTAATTGTTCAGAAAGCTATGAAGAAAAAAGTGACTCATACCTCGAGTTTATTGAAGAAAAATTATTATCCGCACTGGGAAATGAGCGAACCATCAAAGTCAGCACTGGTGGCCAGCAACATTATTACTTTATCGCTGCGGCTTTACGCGGTTAACCATGCTTGATATTCCTACCTCACAGGCACAACAGTCAGTTGAAGTGCTCAAAGGCATTGGTCCTGCAAGAAAGGAACAGCTGGCGAAACTGGGCATTAATACTTTATCGGACCTTATTTTTCATCTGCCGGTCCGTTATGAAGATTGGCGGCCTGTTTCCGATGATATGGATAGACTACTGTCGGGTGATATGGCTGCGGTTGCTGGAAATTTGAAGCGTGTACAACCTTTGAGAGGATCTCCTCCCAGAACTGTTCTGGAACTGGAAACCGAAATTGATGGTCAACAGGTAACCATAAGTTCAGTGTTATTTGGTCGACGCTACCTGCATCGTCGCCTGTCTCCGGGACAGCGTATTATAATGTATGGTCAATGGAGTAAGAAATCTTCCGACAAGTTAGAATGTAGTCGCGCTCAGATAGATGAACAGGCGCGTGATCAAATTATTCCCGTTTATCCTTCAACCAAAAATCTCAGCAGCAAAAGATTGGCAGGTTTTATCAAGCAGGCATGTGAATTGTTACTTGGCGATTCAGAGGCTGTGCTGCCAGATTCAGCATGGCCCGCGGAGGAATATCTTCCCCTACCGTCTGCGTTGAGCGCAGTGCATCAGCCACAGCAGAAGAGGGAAATAAGCATAGCCAGATGGAGTTTGGCTTTTGTGGAGCTGACACTGTACAATCTGGCACTTCTGAAATCCCGTATGCAGTGGGTGAATGCTCCTTCTTTTTCACATGATGCTGATAGGTCTTACACGCGTGAACTCTTAAATGCGCTGCCATTTGAATTGACTTCATGTCAGCACAAAGCAATACAGCAGATTGATTCAGACATGTCCTCAGATGTTGCAATGTATCGTCTGCTGCAGGGTGATGTAGGAAGCGGTAAGACAGTTGTGGGAGCATATGCTACCGTCAAAGCTGTCGAAAATAACTGTCAGGCTGCCTGGCTGGTACCTACTCGGGTTCTTGCAAATCAACATTATCGGACATTGTGTGAACATCTCGAACCTATGAATATTAATGTCGTCCAGTTAACAGCGAACAGTGATGGGGCTGTACGAAGCCGGCTGGCCCGGGGTCAAGCAGATGTGGTTGTTGGAACCCACGCCCTCTTGCAAAAGCCCGATGAATTAAAGAGACTTTCTTTTGTTTTGATAGATGAGCAGCAAAGGTTTGGGGTCCAACAGCGAGCAGTACTGCAGGATATCACTCCCCGACCTGATTTTTTGATGCTATCCGCAACACCTATCCCGCGAACATTGGCTCGTGCTTTTTATCAGGGGCTGGAAGTGACGACACTTTCTGAGATGCCCAGGGGGCCCAGGAATATAAAGACTAAAGTTGTTTCGCGAGATAAACGCAGACAAGTGTATAGTTTTGCTGAAAAGTGTTTGAATTACGGGATGGGAATTTACGTTGTATGTCCAACCATCGATAAGACTGTTTCAGCGGCAGGAACTGAATTGACAAAAGCTGAATCATGGGTAAAGCAGGTCAGAAAATGGATACCGGAGGCAAAAACTGCTGTACTGCATGGACAAACCCCTGAAGAAAATAAAAATGATAAACTACTCGCGTTTGACCGTGGAGAAATCGATATTATTGTCGGAACTTCATTACTCGAGGTAGGTCTGGATAGCCAGAGGGCAGGGGTAATAATTATCGAGGATGCTGGTCAGTTTGGGATTTCCGAGCTACATCAAATGCGTGGTAGAGTTGGCAGGGGCAGTCAGAAAGGTTATTGTTTTCTGGTTGATAGTCTCGGCAAACCAGAACGGATAGAAAAACTGAAAATTTTACAGGATACTTTGGATGGAAGTAAAATCGCAAGACTTGATTTAAAAAGGCGTGGAATGGGCGACTTTTTCTCCTCGAAGCAACACGGCATCCCTCCTTTTTTATTTCCAGATGCTTTACAAGACAAAAAATTGCGTAAACATAGTCTCAGGGCTGCTCGTAAGATATTTGATAACCATATGAAAGATATCCTGACAGAAATGCTCAATAACCTCTATAAAAACTCCCTCTTCACTGCTCAAGTCCGTTAGGTTAATTTCATATCGATTCAGATTTCTGCCAATTAATCATTAAATTATTTTAATTTAATTGGTAAAAACATCATCAAACCCTGCATTTAGTTTCCAAAAGTGTTAGTGGTAACAGAAAGACGGCTAAACTTGATCTAGCTGGGGAAATTTTATTTCTATTTGTGCCCTTAAATCGATTATTTCGCAGTTTTACCAGCATACTACGGTCATTTAAGTCCACAATAAACGATGCAAAGGAGGTGGAGTTGATGGCTTCCGGACAGAGAAATAATCGAATTCTTGTTCAACAAGCACGTAACGCCCTGGATCAGTTCAAGTATGAGGTAGCGGATGAAGTTGGCGTTGCCAACCAAATCCAGGGAGGTTACTGGGGACAAATTTCCTCAGCTGAATGTGGAGCTGTTGGTGGTCAAATGGTACGACGTATGATTGCTCTGGCGGAGCAGCAGCTTGCTCAGAGCGGCAGCAGTGCTCCTGCACAGCAAGCTGGACAAAATACGCCGCCCACGCAGCAACAACAGTAACTAAAAACGAGTAATGGGACAGTACGGCTGCTCGGCCGTCCTGTCCCATTTATCATATTAAACCAGGTAATCCGCCATATTTTCTGCCTCCCATTCCGGATGCAGAGCAGCATTTACTCCCCTCGCCAGAATCTGTGCAGATTCCCGCATTATTACATCTATCTCCTTTGGAGTAACTACCATGTCACCGACCATCGGTGATAAGACTTCATGTATCAGCTGTGCTCGTTCAGTCTCGCCCATATCATCTAATAGCTGATAAAACTGCAGTCCACTTTCTTTGAGCTGTTCAACAAGTATATCTATTGTATCTCTGGCTATGGTTGGTGCTCCAACGACCGTTGGCACACCCATTGCAATGACTGGAGCTTGCAGAGTATCTTCATTTAAAGGAGTTCTATTATTACCAACACCTGCTCCAGGATGGATGCCAGTGTCAGTCAATTGAACAGTAGTGAACAGTCGATCCAGACTGCGAGCGGCCAACGCATCTACAGTCAGAACCGCGTCTACATTGATCTGATTTAAAATTCCCTTGATTATTTCTTCGCTTTCTATGCCGGTTGTACCCAGAACGCCAGGAGAAACAGCTGAGACTGATCTGAGATTTCCCTTCAGGTCATCGGGTATATATGGGCCGATATGCCGAGTTACCATCAGTAAATTGATTATTCTTGGTCCCAGTGCATCCGGAGTGGCGTTGTTGTTGCCCAATCCCACAACCAGGATTTCTGCTTCAGGTTGTTCAGGAAGAAGCTGTGAAAGAATATTCTGCAGGCTGGTACTGATGGCTTCTCCCAGGCTGCGGTTTCTGTTCATCAGTCCAGGCGAGTGAAGTGTGATATAACGTCCGGGAGGTTTTCCCAACATTTCGGCAGCGTCATCTGTTTCAACCTCTACATCATAGATTTCAATTTGTGGATGTTCCTGGTAGTGATTGACTGAAATCCCTGAGGGGTAATCTTCCTCTTCAACTCTCAGTTCTTCAACGGCTTCCATAGCCAAGTCGGTACGGCTTTTGTGAATACTGCTGTCTTTGTGCAAGTTAAATTCACTCCCAATTTTACTAAGATGCATTCAAACAAAAATATATGAGGGACGGCCTATCGGAGACCGTCCCTCTGGGAGAGGAGAAACCGGAGGAAGAGCCTTGCAAGCAGACCTTCCATTGCATATATTATCCGGTCCAAACATCTCTTATACATAGAAAACAAGCAGGAAGTTACTTCCTGACAGCGAAGTTTCTCAAAGGGAGTTGGTGAAAATTATGTCCGTTTCAGGCAAAGGTCATTCATCCATAGGCGATCCTTTTGCGGCTGAAGCAGGCGTAGCTTCTTATGCATCCCGCTCCAACTGTACACTCGGCCGTAAATACGAAGAAAATAGGGTCAATGATGGATACAGGACTCCATTTCAACACGACCGGGATCGAATTATATACTCTACAGCTTTTAGACGATTGCAGTACAAGACACAGGTTTATGTAGTTCATGAGGGAGATTTTTACCGTACTCGCCTGACCCACAGCCTTGAAGTCATGCAGCATGCACAAACGCTGGCGCGGGCTCTGGGCGCAAATGAGGATTTGGTTGAGGCGATCTCTTATGCTCATGATCTTGGTCATCCTCCATTTGGTCACGCTGGTGAGGAAACTCTCAACGAACTCATGGAGGAGCAGGGGTTTGAGCACAATTTTCAGAGTCTCCGGATAGTTGATGAACTGGAAATGCGCTACCATTCATTTCCGGGTCTGAATCTTTGTTATGAGACGAGGGAGGGACTGGCCCGACACAGTACCACACATGATGATCCGCGTCTGCCAGATGAATTTTCTGAGCGGCAGCAGCCGGCACTGGAAACACAAATTTCTGATGTGGCAGATGAACTGGCCTATTGCACCCATGATCTGGATGATGCATTAACTGCTGGATTGATAGATAAACAACAGGTGCTGGATTCCCACATAGACGTGGTGCAGCAGGGTGCCGAGATTGCTAGCCGCGAGCTGAAGGACATGAAACCCCGTGGACGTTTACAGGCGGAAAAAATGTGGATTCGTCGTCTGGTCAGACACATGATTGAGATATTCAGCGTGGATGTCATAAAAACCACGCGGCAGAGAATAAAACAACACAATATCATGACCCTAGACGATGTTGTCAGCCGGGATTGTCGATTGGTTGGGATGTCGGAAAAATGCCAGCAGTCATTTGCGCAGTTGGGTGATTGGTTATATGAAACTGTTTACAGACACCCCAGGGTCCTGCGGCAGGTTCGCAAAGGAAAAATGATTTTAAAAAAGTTATTTCAGGCCTTCGAAGAAGAGCCGCGCATGCTTCATCCTTTAACCTGGGAAAAGTATCAGCAATGCGAGGGTGACCATCAAACTCAAAGGAGAGTGATCTGTGATCATCTGGCCGGCATGACGGATCGGTATGCAATGGATCTTTATGAGTCTCTTTTCGAACCATATGAGAAGGTTTTATATTGAGGAATGTAGTGGACTTTGTATCTGAGTGGAGGTAGATACATCATGCAGATACCCGAAGATTTCGGTCCAGATTTTGAGGGTTCAAAAAAACCGAAGGATAGCAACCAGCAGTCCAGACGTCCGCTGGGAGAAGTTGCCAACGTTGTGGCGAAAATGGCGGCAGCGATGGCCGGGTTAAGCTCGGTAATTACCGCGTTTGTTTTCCTGGCTACCGGAGCGGAGGATTTATCCTGGATCAAGATAGCAGCAATTGTTGCAACGGTTACGATTGGTGGTTACTTCCTGGTGTTGTTTTCTATTCGAAAAGGGGAGTCCAGCCGAATAGATGGATAGGGGTTGTGCTCGGCCGTTTGATGTTCTCGTAACCTTCAGTCAAGCCCACGCAAATCAGACTACTCCAGCATGTGGTCAGCTTGCCTAATTACGCCAAATGTTTAATACTAGGTACTAATAAGAGGTGGTAGCTACCCGTGGCTAGTTCCAGACAAGGGGGTTTTAGGAGGTTATTCATGGCAACTACTAGCAAAGACAAACGGCGTACACAGCTGAAATTGCAGCTGGAAGAAAACCCCTTCCTTACTGATAAGGTGCTGGCCGAAAAACTTGATGTCAGTGTTCAGACTATTCGACTGGATAGAGCGGTCTTGGGAATTCCTGATGTCCGTGAGCGGACGCGACGGGTGGCGGAGAAGAACTATTCTCGAGTGAGGTCTATTAACTCTGGTGAAATAGTAGGTGAGCTTCTCAACCTTCAGTTGGGGAAGTGTGGAACCTCATTGCTGCAGACTAATGAGGATATGGTTTTTGAGAAGAGTAAAATTGTACGTAGTCATTTCATTTTTGCCCAGGCCGATTCCCTATCTCTTGCAGTTATTGATTCGAGTATTGCGGTGACCGGATTGGCCAATATCAAATATAAGAGTCAGGTGACGGCTGGAGAAAAACTTCTGGCCGAAGCCGAGGTAATACGTAAAAAAGGACAGGATAAGAGTGTGGTTTTAGTGGAAACTGTTTCCGGCGGACAGAAAGTGTTCCGCGGGAAATTTGTAGTGTTTGCCTTGAATAGTGGGGGGGGCGGTTCGGATTGCGAATAGCACTGGATACTATGGGAGGAGATAAAGGTCCTGAGGAAGTCTGTCGCGGTGCTGTGGATTTTGTGAGTGATGCCAAAAGTGTTACTGTTACACTTTGGGGTCCGCGACCTCGTCTGCAGGATTTGCTGGACGATATTCTTTCTGAAGCTGAACATGGGGCTCGCCTGCGCGGGCGACTTGAAGTAGAGCATGCTCCTGATGTAATTACCCAGAAGGATGAGCCGGTCGCAGCTGTGCGGGAGAAAAAGAACTCTTCCATGATAGGATGCTTCAAACAGGCAAGGGACGGAAAAGCCGATGCCCTGGTGACAGTAGGAAATACTGGGGCTGCACTGGCTGCTGGTGTTCTCATAACCGGTCGCATAGCGGACGTTGAGCGACCCGCCCTGGCTTCGGAGATGCCAATAATGGGAGGGGGCCGGTTTCTCCTGCTCGATCTGGGGGCAAATGCTGACGCCCGGCCGCAGCATCTAAGTGATTATGCTCAGATGGGGTTGATTTACGCCAGTGAAGTTATGGAAGTGGCAGAACCCACTGTGGGACTGCTGAACATTGGTACAGAAAAGAAAAAGGGAGACAAACTGCGTCGAGAGGCATATCCGCTGCTGGAGCAGGTGTGTAGCGATTTTCCACAA
>CAZRFK010000071.1:0-9986 GCA_964599275.1 uncultured Clostridia bacterium | reverse complement strand
GGCTCAATCGTGGTAACATTTCCTACCTGCCATACTCCTTCTGAGTCTGTCCTGGGCCACTCATGGACTTCCAACCCGAAGCTGTGGCCACCCGAACCATGAGCCGCATACTGCGCCAATCCTCTTTCTTCGAGTACGGCCATTCCTGCTTCCTCGCTCTCTTGACGCTGCCTGTCAGGTCCTAACAGGTCCACAACGCTTTTTTGCGCCGACAATACTGCATCGTAGACCTTCTTTTGCCTGGAATCGGCTTCTCCTATCACAAATGTACGGGTAATATCACACCCGTAACCATTCCAGGTGGCTCCAAAATCCAGGGTGACAAAATCCCCTTGATCCACCTGACGTTCAGTGGGAGACCCATGGGGCAGATAAGTTCTTTCTCCCGAAACCACAACAGAGGAGAAAAAGAGGCGGGCTGAACCTTTACCGTGCTTGCGGAGTTGATATTCGAGTTCTAACGATATTTCCCACTCGCTCATCCCCGGCTGCACCTTCTGCAGCAGGCATTCAAAGGCCTTTTCGCTGGCCTCATTGGCCTTTTTGATCTGCTCAATCTCCCAGGCATCTTTGGTTTTTCTCATCTCGTAGATGGGGGACTCCACTTTCGCTATATCAACCCCACAGAGGACTTCCTGCCAGCGCTGCAACTCCTCCACGGTGACATATTTACTTTCCAGGGCCACGCTTTTCAACTTTAGATCCTCTACCACAGACTGCATCTGCCCGAATTGGTTCTGTCCCTCGGTGTGCAGATATGGCACTACTGAATATCCCAAATCGGTAAGGTATTCCCTGGCCTGTTCATAATCTGCCCCACCAGTCACACACACGTTGTTTTCCTGTGTGATCAGTACAGCTCCACCGGGAGCGATGTTCAGTCCGGTCGTCAAACCAGTGATATATCCCTTGTTTGCAGCTCCGGACACAATTATGCCGTCAACATCTGAACGACAGATCCATTCCTTTAAGTCATCCAACCGCTCTTTCAAGTAACATTCAGGGACCACTCTACTCCTCCTATAGCCTTTATTTGTGCTGGGGCAATCGGTACTTACCGCTTATCCACCACTATGTCACCGTTTTTGATTACCAGTTCAAGATTGTATAAATCCTGTATGTCGTCCAGAGGGTTACCATCCACCACGATCAGATCGGCTATCTTACCCTCCTGTACTGTTCCCAGTTCATCTTCCACGCCGCACAGCTGGGCTGCGTTGCTTGTGGCAGCAACGAGGGCTTCAGAGTTGGACATTCCACATTTCACTAACTGCTCTATTTCAGGCAGTGCAGTTTCTGCGATTGGATTCAGGTCAGCACCGCTGGCAATTTTAATCCCCGCCTCTAAAGCTTTGCGGAATCCTTCCCGGTGCACCGGTGCTCCCTCCAACGCTCGCTGAAGTGAATGCTCGGGCCAGTTATGTCGGCGCATGTAATCCTCATTCTGAGTCACCGAAAGGGTTGGAACATACCAGGCCCCGGCTTCAGCCATCATTTCTATCGTTTTATCATCCAGATAGTAGCCGTGTTCGAAGCAGTCAACGCCGGCTTCTATAGCGGTCTGTATGGCCGTCGGCCCACCTGAATGTGCCGACACAATCGTTCCTTTTTTATGAGCAACATCACAAACCGCAGCCATTTCTTCTAAGGTCATCTGCGGTTCATCCATGCTCTCGTGACCCCCGGCTATTCCACCGGAAATCATAATCTTGAGCTGGTCAGCGCCCATCTTCAGCTCCTCGCGGGCGGCTTTTCTGCATTCATGCGGACCATCCACTTCCCAGCCACTCTCCTGGTACACCTCTTTTACGCCGCGATAACTGCCATGTCCTCCCGTGGCCTTGATGGCGCGTCCACAGCAAAACAGACGTGGCCCCAACACAGTTCCCTCTTCGAACGCATCACGCAGCGCAATATCTATGTAGCTGGCTTCAGCGGTAACGCGGAGAGAAGTAACACCTACATCCAAAACGGAAGCGGCATTATTGAAAGCCCGGATGGTTCGCTCGGCCTGGGTTTCAAACGCCCGCTGTTTGGTGGGATCCGGAATGACCCCGCCGGGATGACAGTGTACATCCCAAAGCCCCGGTAACACTGTGCTACCCCCCAGATCAACAGTCTTACCTCCGTTTTCGCCCACCTCATCTGCGGCGCTACCCTGGACAACTCGTTCAATTCTGTCTCCATCGATAATCACTGCGGCATCTTCTATGATGGTGTCGGAGACGCAATCAATGACCCTGCAGTTAACCAAATTAACCTTCATAATTCTAACAGCACCTTTCTAATTGCTACCCTTTTCATCGGCGTAAAACTTCTTGAGTGCTTCCCGCTTGTCGGTGGGAAGCGACAAAATATCGGACATAGTTTCAAGCGTGACCTTACCATAGGAAAAGGTTTCATCTATGAATTCGCTCTTGCTCAGGGATGAATCTTCGCGCAGCTCCCGCAGGTACTTCATGCCGGTGTAATAAGACACCGCATCCGCCGGGAACATCATATGGGCACGCAGCTGTCCGCGGGCAGAAAATTCATTTGTTCCCAGGTCTTCGATGTAGGTATTCATGACCTCTTCTTTCGGCTTGTGGTGATGATACAGTTCGACTTCCGCCTTGACCCGGTAGGCGCAGTAATAAGACCGGTGAGCAGAAGCCAGTTCGGCGATGGGATCCTCGAAGTAGGGGATCATGAGTGTCTCAGAACGGTGTGCCACACCCTCGCTCAAACAGCGCGTTCCGGGCAAACGTATTTTGAAGGTTAACGGCAGATCACTGGCGGTGGTCTTCACACCGTGGGTATGATGGCCCGGATAAACCTCGTGGCTCAAAGTACCTTCCAGGTTGGCGAGAGTGAAGTGGGAAAGGTTATCCACGTTCAGCCCCACGTTGCCGGTAAGTGAATCCAACAATGGGCTGGTTCCGCTGTAGTGGGCGGTCGGACAGCTCATTTTTCTTTCTTCCGGCGTGGCAATAACGTCGCAGGACTCACCCTCGGGAAGGGTAACATAATTCAATGCGGCAGCCCGCAGGTAGCCGATAATGCGTCGGGTCTCACTGAATAATTCTTCCTGACTGGAAAAGCCCTGGGGACATTCTGACAATATGGTCATGGGGTCTTTTTTGGGATCTATAGCAGAAGCCAGTTCAAGGAATCGGCTGCGGGTGCGCTGTACTTCTTCTTCATACCACGAATAAATGTAGTCGAAGGGAACCTGCATCCCTTCCCGCAGACAATCATCCAGTTCGAACTGATGGCCCTGCTCGGGCAGGGGACAGTCCTCAGTACTCTGCTGTAATTCATCACATGCCTGCAGGGCGGATTCGATTAAGCGGGAGTTCGAACTTGCCCCATCATCTTCTGACCATTCGGCAGTCAGCTTCAGATTGGTCCGCAACGCATCAAGAGCCCCCCTTAATTGTCCGCGCCGGTACTCGGTAACCTGCGGCAGCAGTTCAGTCACGGCATTCAGGATTGCCGGTATGCCCTCTATTCTGGCCTCTATAATGCTCTCCCGCTCCCTGCGCGGTCGTGGATCAGAACGGATCAGGGAGTAAAGAGATTTTGCCTGTCTGGCAACGAAATCATAAGGAAGCAGCCTGTCCAGATTAACCTTGAAACGAAAGGACTGCAAAAAGCCTGTGAAGTGGTTTCTCCACAGCGCTTCCTCAAATTCGCCGGCTCTGTCGATTTCTCTATCAATCTTATCCAACAATTTCTGTATATTGTCGCTTGTGGGTATAAACGGCTGCTGTTCATGACCGTATTCCTGTTGATAACTCAGAACCATTTCAGCAGCCCGGGCATCCATATCCCGGGCTGTTTTATCAAAAAACATGTCAGCCTCCTCAAAACTGCTCAACGCACACGACCGATCTGCTTAGCTGCTTGTGAACCGTCAGATACGGCTTCGAGACCATCCCGTACCTCATCAGCATCTCCTGCCACCATAACCTCGACGTCAGCAGCATTCTTTCTGAGCGTCTCTGCAAAATCATTGTTGGCCTGTGCTCCTGCTGCGATTATCACCGAATCAGCACTCAACCTCATCTCATTTCCATCGCATCTGGCCAGGACTGTGCCATCTTCTACTGATTCAACAGTGGTATTGAGGTGTATGTCCACATCGAACTGCTGCAGGGCCTGTTTCAGATGCCACTTTGAATCCGGGGGCATTCCATCCCCCCAGTCGTCCAGCATTTCAGCGATGCACACCTGGTGTCCCCTGACAGCCAGGTAATGGGCAGTTTCTGCGCCCACAGAACCGCCGCCGATAACTACCACCGAGTCTCCTATCTCCACGAATTCATCCTTCAGCACATCATCGGCGGTGAAAACGTTATCTGACTCCAGTCCTTCGATGGGAGGCTGGGAGGAAACAGCGCCAGTGGCCACAACGGCTACATCTGGATCAAGCTCCGCAATGTCCTGCGGGGTAACGTGTGCATTCAAATTCATGTCCACTCCATGTTTGCGGCATTGATTTACCAGGTATTCTATTCCGGTATTGTATTCGTGCTTCAGGGGAACCTTTGCCCCGAGTCGCAGACGCCCACCCCAGTAGGCCTCTCTTTCATAAAGGGTTACGTCATGGCTGTTAGCAGCTGCCACCCTGGCTGCCTCAAGACCAGCCGGCCCACCACCAATGATCACAACTTCCCGTCTGTCGACATCTGGCTGTTCAACGCTGCTAAGCTCCGAGCCAGCGTTGGCATTCATCAGGCAGGCTAAGGCGCGGTCTTCTCGAGCCGGATTCTGACACCCCTTATTACAGCCGATGCACAGTCGGATATCGCTGCGCTGGCCGTTTTTCGCCTTTTTCGGCCAATCGGGATCAGCGATCAGACCCCTCCCCACACACACCATGTCAACAGCGCCTCTTTCGAGTGCTTCCTCAGCCACTTCCGGAGTGGTGATTCTACCTATAGCCGCAACAGCTATATCCACCTGACTCTTTATCTCCTCGGCCATATCTACGTAACAGCCTCGCGAAAAGCTCATGTTGGGAACCACTGTATAGTAGGGGGCAGTACCAGCGGAAACAGTTATCAGATCCGCTCCAGCCTGTTGTATTATCTGGGCAATCTGTCTGGTGTCCTGTATAGTGAGCCCATCGTCATCAAACTCTGTACCCGATATTTTAACTCCCAGAATAATTTCATCCCCCACCTCATCGCGCACGCCAGCGATGATTCGGCGGAGAAATCTGGCCCTGTTTTGGAGACTCCCTCCCCATTTGTCAGTTCGTTTGTTGGAGCGAAGGGACAGGAACTGCGCCGGCAGATACCCGTGGGCACCATGAATTTCCAGTGCCTCGAAGCCGGCCTCCACAGCCCTGCGAGCACCCTGCACAAACCAGTCTATGGCCTCCTCGATATCCTCGTCTGTGAGCGCTCTGGGAGTGACTGGATTGGTGGGACAGGGTACGGCAGACGGAGCCAGCAGTTCATCTCCTTCAATGGCTTGCAGTGAAGTCTGTCTGCCGGCGTGGTGCAGCTGTAGGGAGGCAACTGCCCCATGCTGTTTGACACTGTCGGCCAGCCGTGAAAGTCCGTCGATCATCTCATCCGAATGCACACCAATTTCGCCGCCAAACCGGCCGGAAGGATGGACGGATGCGGCACCCAGAACCATGAGGCTGACACCGCCTCTGGCTCGTCTTTCCTCAAAAGCTATCTCTGCTTCGGTGACCTTTCCATCCTTATCAGCCATATGTGCGGACATGGCAGGCTGGATGATTCTATTTTTCAGGCGTTTGCCCCGTAATTCAATGGGAGAAAATAGTCTTGAATACATCTGAACACTCCTTAATCTTGTAGTATGACAAATACTGGTAAAATCAACCTATTAATCCGTTTTCGAAGGCGTCTTTCAGGCGACGCACCGCCTCAGTTATTTCCTCCTTGGAAACCGTACAACACATCCGCAGATACCCCTTACCTGCTGAGCCAAAACCGGAACCGGGGACGCTGACCACCCGGGCCTTTTCCAGGATCTGCATGGCCGCATCATCACAGGTTATCCCCAGGTCTTTTATGTTGGGAAACACGTAAAAACTACCCCGGGGCTTGTAACATGACACCCCCGGAAGCTCATTCAGACCATCTACCAGAATATCGCGGCGTTCTTCGTATGCCCTGGCCATTTCCTGAACCGGCTCAATGGGGCCCTGCAGGGCGGCGAGTGCAGCCCTCTGGGCAACACTTGAGGGACAGGTGTTTATCTTTTCGTTCAGCTTGATCATGGCATCAATGATGGTTTTTGGACCGGTCGCATAGCCCAGTCGCCATCCGGTCATGGCGTGCGACTTTGACAGGGCGTTGATGGTGATGCATCGTTCGCTCATACCTTCAAAGCTGGCGATGCTGTAGTGTTGACCGCTGTAGACGAAACTCTCGTAAACTTCATCCGAATAGACCAGCAGGTCATTTTCGCGCGCCACTTCGGCAATACCCGCCAGAATTTCCTCGGAATAAACGGCACCGGTAGGGTTATTCGGTGAATTGACCAGAATGGCTTTTGTTTTGGAAGTGATGGCCTCACGCAAGGACTCAGGAGTCATCTGAAAACCATTGCTTTCGTCGGTCCTGATGGGAACGGGGACACCACCACCCAGCTGAATCTGTACAGAGTAGTTGGGAAAGCCAGGATCTGGGAACAAAACCTCATCCCCGAGATTGAGGGTGGCCAGCATTGAAAGGGCCATGGCGTTGTTGGCACCAACCGTAGCCATCACCTGGTCGGCCTGCACATCCAGGTCATTGTCCGACCTGAACTTGTCAGCTATGACCTCTCTCAGCTCGGCAAACCCAGCCGTGTGCGTATAATGGGTATAACCATCCAGTGCATCCTGCAGCGCTGAGTTTATTATGAATTCCGGTGTATCAAAATCAGGTTCACCGATGGCAAGGTTGACGACATCATCGTATTCCCCTGCCAGGTAGAACATCTGGCGTATTTTTGATTTTGTAAAATTAGAAAATCTATCTGCCACATACTTATCCATTTTAACTACCTCTTTCCGGGTGTGAGTTTGAATAACCAACGTCATCATCTATTAGTTCTTTTAGTGACCCCAAAAACTCCGGCTCATGGCAATCAACATATCTGTAGAAATTCACGGAAGGATTGACCCTTTCGCCGACATCAGAAAATCGTATATCGCCAGACATCCACCGGCCTCTAGTTTTTTTCAAGGCTTGTAATACCGCCGGACGGCTGACGGTGCCCTGCTTATAACAGGTACAAATCGCTCTGACTATCAATCTGACGGCATCGTAAGCCTCGGCAATGTAAACTGGATGTATTTCTCCGTATTCATTTCTGTATTTTCCGGCGAGAGCAGCAGCCCTCTCCTCGCGCTTTACATCAGCTGACACATTTGTCTGATAAGTGGGTATGCTGGTTTGTTCATCCACCAGAAAACGGGAGGGTTTCAGGGCATCGGTGCCGAGAAAAATACTACTGACGTCGGCATTCCTCAAAGACTCAACCATCAGCTCAGCCTCCGGTTCCAGCGAGGCGAAAAACAGCACCTCAGGTGGATTCTTTGCTATGTTGGCAACCTGCCGATTGACCTCAGTACTCCCGCCTGCCACTTCAACTCGCTGGGTGATTTTCAAATCCAGCTGTTGATATTTCTCCTGTACCAGACTCCCCAAACCCCTGCCGAAAACCGTATCATCATTGACTATACCCAGTGTGCTGGCGTCCAGATAGCTTATGGCAAACCGTGTCAGTGCTTCCGCATGATAATCATCATCGGGGATAACTCGAAAGAACGTGTCGTACCTTTCCGCCAATCCAACAGCGGAAGCGGTAACGTTGATGTGAGCTAACTCCGCTTCAGCGTAAACGGGGGCAGCGGCCTTCGCGGCGTCGCTTCCATTTGGGCCAACCACTGCCATGACCCGTGGATCTCTGATGAGTTTTTCTGCAGCCTGGCGACCTGCATCTTCATCGGCACCGTCATCGACCACATTTAATGTCAGGTCAAATGGAAGATCCAGCTCCGCTTTGCTATCTTTGAGTGCGATCTGGGCGGCGCGTTTTACCGCCAATCCATGCTGGCGCTCCACCCCGGACAGTGCGGTGGAACAGCCGATCTCGTAAGTTATCATTTCATGGCCCCCTGTCTGAACCAGTACTGTCAGTCGGCAGAATTGGTCGCTATCCGGGTGAACAACACTCCAGATTGACGCTTCAGATATTGTTAGATAAGCCTTCTGTCCCGTCCGCGCTCACGGACCTCCCTGCAGATGGACTATCTCCCCATTTATGTAACCGGCTTCTGGGGATACCAACAGGTAGACGGCATTGGCCACATCCATCGGCTCACCAACCCGACGGAGTGGAATGCCCTGAGAGCGTTCCTCTATCCACTCATCGAAATCTTTTCCCAGCTCCTCGCCCAGATCGTAGGTCATGTCCGACTTGATAAAACCGGGAGCAACTGCATTCACTGTTATGCCAAATGGCCCAAGTTCTATCGCCATGGTCTTGGTCAACCCAATTATTCCTGCCTTGGAAGAGGAATAATTTGCGTGTCCTCTGCTGCTTCCGTAGGCGGCTTCAGAAGATATGTTGACGATTGCCCCCGCCTTTTGCTGCATCATCAAGGGAGCAACAGCCTGGGCGCATAAAAAACTGCCTTTAAGATTGATGTCTATGACCCTGTCCCACTGTTCTTCTGACATATCCACCAGCAAACTGTTATCCAGGATCCCGGCATTGTTGACCAGAATATCGATCCGGTCAAACCTGTCAGCAATCTGCTCCACCATGTCGGTAACCTGGTCCTTTTGAGAAACATCTGCCCTGATAGCTTCTGCCTGCACTCCTCTTTCCTCTAGGTTGTCGGCCAGTTCTTGCGCCAGTTCAAGGTCAACATCATTGACCACTACTGATGCACCTTCATCGGCGAGTTTTAGGCTGGTAGCAGCGCCCAAGCCCCGCGCTCCGCCGGTTACAAGTGCAACCTTGCCTTCTAATTTCATATTAATCCTCCTAAATTACTTTAAGGTGTATCCTCCATCGACCGGTATAATTGCTCCTGTTATGTATGCGGCATCAGGCGAAGCCAGAAAGAGAACTGCTCTGCTGACATCTTCTGGCTGAGCAATGCGCCCCAGGGGGATATCGCTGGCTATTTCTTCCTCTGCTCCGGGATCAGATAGCGTTTCCTCGTTTAACTCAGTATCCACACAACCCGGAGCCACGCCGTTTACCCTTATGTCATACTGCGCAAGGTCAAGGGCAGCAGCACCAGTAAGGCTGCGAACTGCTCCCTTGGAAACATCGTAGGGCAGGTTGTCCTGGAAAAAGACCTTACCGCATATACTACAGATGTTAACTACACACCCTCCCCCATCATCTTTCATGACCTCTGCGACTTCCCTGGTCATCAGATAAAAGCCGGTCAAATTCACAGAGAGCGTCTTTTCCCATGTTTGCAAAGACGTTTCCAGGAAGGGTTCCTTGGGAGCCTGAATGCCGGCGTTGTTGACCAGTACATCTACAGTCCCCCACTTTTCAACTGTATCGCTGACCATCTCTCGCACGCGTTCGGCGTCGGAAACATCGCCAACAAACAATTCAGCACAAGCCCCCAGACTTTCAACCATTTCCAGAGTCTTCTGACCTGTCTCGGGATCGAGTTCAAGAAGCGATAGATTGGCTCCCTCTTCCGCGAAGGACCGGGCCAAACTTTTACCTATGCCTCTGCCAACCCCCGTGATCATTACAACCTTATCTTCATATCTCATATCTATACCTCCAACAAAACTTATTGACCATTATCACAATCCGCGTCACAACGCATTCAGAAAAACGATGAAATCAGTTTCACGACCTTCACTGTTTCTCCAGCGGCATCTGCGGGTTAAATCTCTGCAGACGGTCGAAACATCTTCATCCCCTGCGGAAACTCTGAACTGTCTCCCAATCCAAACGACTTATTAAAGCATCCAGCAGGTCTAAAGTTCGTTCAT
>CAZRFK010000070.1:0-10221 GCA_964599275.1 uncultured Clostridia bacterium | reverse complement strand
CAGTTAAGGCGCGGCCCTCAATGTTTATGGGCAGAGGATATCAAGGTGTTGTAGAGTTATATTATAAAGCAGTATAATAAATTATGGGGTTTTAGTGTTTGCTCATTGACTTTCTGCTGGAGTAATTTCGCTCCCCCGTTTAAAATCTTAGAAGTAATGTTTGGTCCAATGTATTAAAAACAAAATCAGGTCATTCCACCTATATATTCATCTTGTCAGGGTAGGTTAATCGTGTTTGTAGAACGGGACTCAAATTGTTGGCTTTATTTTAATTGCTGCATATTGTGGGAAGATTAAGTTTAGGTTTGTTGTGCTCAGGGGCAGTACTGCTGTGTGACTGAAAGGTGATAATTTGCAGCAATATCTTTGCAGGGAGGGGTTGTATGGCGCTGTATGTATTACTTGAGAATTGGAGAGAAGCTAGTGAAAGAAAATGGTTGCTGGTAGCCAGTTTTCTCTCTGCGATAGTTTTACTCATTCCCTTCGGTGAAGGATTATCGGTAGAAGGCCAACGAATGTTAGCACTTTTGGTGTTCTTTGTTGTTACCTTTATAACTGAGGCGTTGCCAGTAGGTGCGAGTTTTCCTTTAGTGTTGGCCTGGGTTGTATTTTTCGATGTAAAACCACCCGCGGAGGCGATCGCCAGCATTGCTCACGATGCGGCTTTATTTATGATGGGAGCCTTGATGATTGCACGTGTTCTGGTTCATCGTAATCTCCATCAACGTGCACTCGCAATTGTGCTGCAGGTTTTGCCCCGCAAAGTTATTCTGCTTACAGCAGGTCTGGCCACGTTTGCTGCTTTAAGCTCTGCTATAATCTCAGATCACACTGTTGCCGCGCTGCTTCTGCCAGCCGCAGCTACTCTGGTGGTTGCTTCAGGGGGAATTACTGAGAATCCCAGGATGGCAAAATTTTTGATGATATCCATTGCTTTTTCCTGTGCGATTGGCGGGTTAGCAACTCCTTCTGGCGGTTCTCGAAACGTGGTAATGATGGCATATCTGGAGGACATTGCAGGCCAATCTATCAGTTATCAGATGTGGGCAAGTATGGCGCTGCCTATAACCTTGCTGCTGATTCCAGCTGCTGTACTAGTTCCATACTTCATGTTCAAACCGGAGATTACTGATATGGAAGAGATTTCGGAGAATCTCTTGGAAGACATGGACTATACGGGGCCTATGGACCGAAATGACTGGCTTACCCTGGGAATATTTGTGCTTGTCCTGGTCGGATGGATTACCATAGGAACCACTTATGGCATTGGCCTGCTCGCCATAACTGGAGCATTTGCATACATAGTCGTTGGCTTAGCTGATTGGGAGCGCGATTATCAGCATATTAACTGGGGAATCGTATGGTTGTATTTTGCAGCAGTATCTTTTGGTAGAGCTCTGCAGGCGTCAGGTGCTGCCTTATGGTTGGCTGAGCGTGCTATGCAGGCAATTACGGCACTGGGCTTAGGTGAAGGATTGGGATTAGCTGCTGCCAGCGGTACAGTAATGATGTTGTTCAGTCAGACAATGTCTGACGGGCCTGCTGTGGCACTCTTGGGCCCTGTGTTTTTGGAAAGCGCTCAGATAACAGGGACGTCCACTACATTGGTAGGAGTAGCAGCCGCTATAGCCTCGTCATTTGCCTTTATGTTGATCATCGGTACTCCTTCTAACGCGATCATTTATTCCAGTGGGTATGTCGAGGCCCGTGACTTTTTGCGTGCCGGATTTTGGATGGCCTTGATTTCCATCTTAGTCTTGATTATTGTAGCCGGCCTGTGGTGGCCAATTTTGGGGATTACATAGCGAGGCAATCTGAGTATAATAATGGTGAGAAGCATCCAATCATAGTTTTACGAGGAGAGAGCAAAATCCCATGAAGATGTTGGTGTGTGTCTCCGGTGGCACCTACCACAAGAGAGTGGCCGATTTTGCACTGAGACTGGCCAAAAAAGCTGCAGCTGAAGTGATACTATTGCATGTTAATCCGAAGCCATGGATGAATTCCAGAGGCTACCTTGAAAAAAAGGAAGCAGACCAATTGGAAGATTCAATGGAACCACTGCCCGATCAGGAAGAGCAGTTTTTGAATCCTCCAGCGCAGGCAATGGAAAGAGCAGGCGTTTCAACGCGTTCTATGGTTGTGGAAGGAGAAAATCCAGTTGCAGCAATTTTAGAGACTGCACAGGAACAGGATATTGATCTGATTATATGTGGTTCCACTGAGCAGCGTATGGTGGAAGAGCTCTTGCAGCCCAGTATAGCAATGCAGTTGGCTCGCAAATGTGAGGGTGCTTTACTTTTGGTTCCTTCGGATCCAAACAAGGAGGATGAGCCGCAGGACGAGTTTGCACCCGGCGACAATGACCTTGAAAAAGAGTAAACAAAAAGAGTAAACCATCTATCTGGTGTCAAGCAAGTAATGGCCGGCTTTTGAAATATCTGCTGATGCAGCTGCCAAGAATATCTGGTCACCGGGCTGAATGTACTCGTTTCCCCTGGGAACAATGAAGACGTCGGTGCTCGGTCGGTATATTCCAGCAAACACGCAGTCCCGGGGAAAGTCCTGATTTGCGGTGATTTGTTCTACGGTTTGGCCTGCTGTTTGTGCTTGTTCGGGTACTTCCAGCAGTACTACCTCCGCTTCGCCTGAGCCCAGCGAGGCGAGATTCTGAATTTGTGGTTGTTCTATTGCGTTACTAATCTGACGTACAACCATGTCGGTGACCTGAACAGTTGTTGTGGTTCCGGCTAGACGATAAGCATCTTCGTAGGCAGACTCACATACTCGTCCGATTATCTGTTCCACCTCATGTTGCTTTGCCAACAGGCAGAATGCCAGGTTGTCCGAATCTTTTCCAGTAAGCGCCACTGCAGCATCAGCTTTTTCAATTCCGGCTTCTTTGAGCACATTAACATCAGTTGCATTGCCATTGATGGTTAATGCTCCTGTCTCTGCATATATCTGCTCACAGATTTTTTCATTGGTGTCAATTATTATAACATCATGATGACGGCGCGTGGCTCTTTCAGTAATCTGACGTCCTACCCTGCCGCCTCCTGCTATGATTATATACATAATTTCCTCCCCTGTTTTGCGCTTAATTACTGCCATGAACGCAGAGAAACGAAGAGTGCTATTGGTATAATCTCCAGTCTTCCGGAAATCATTGCAAGTATATAGCTTACTTTAACTGGAGCAGGCAGTGTGGCGACTTCATCAGCTGATAGATATACTGGTCCCATGTTGCTGACGGTGGAAAGAGCCCCTGAAAAACTTCCGAGGAAATTATATTCGGTCAGAAGTAAAGTTAGAGCAGTTCCTGCGAGGCTGAATATCATCCATAACATCAACAGCGCTGACACCCTGGCAAATTCCTTTGACGGCACTATTTTTTGATCTACCACTAAAGGGTGGACGGTTTGCCGTGGGGTATAAAGACGGCGAATTTCCAGTTTGGCTGCACGGAATAGAATTACAACTCGTAAAACCTTCACCCCCCCACTGGTAGATCCGGCCATTCCCCCAGTTAACATCAGCAGTAAAAAGATGATCTTTGCAATATGCGGGAAAACTTGTGAGCTGATCGGTTCTATAGTGTAACCAGCAGAGGTAAGTAAAGATACTGTCTGAAAAAAGGATATGCCCAGTGAATATGATGTGATTGATGTTGATTTATCTAATGAATTTCCAAGGACTATTAACGCTAAGCTCAACAGTAGAATTACCCAGAAAGTGCGCATTTCACTAGAGTCCCACAAACTGCGGAGTTCACCCTGGAGAATGCGAAAGTGTATAAGAAAGCTAATTCCGCCTACAAGCATGGCAAAAGTCATGCTCCATTGAAGCATACTGAAGTTCACATCAGTATGACGGAAATGAGCTATATTTGCGTCATAAGTCGAGAATCCTCCAGTTGATATAGAGGTCATTGCGTGATTTACCGCATCGAAGGCATTCATACCTGAAAGCATGTAGAGGGCGGCAAAAACTATTGTGAGCGTAATATAGATAAAAACTATCAGATTGACAGACCTGTACAGATTGGGGGTGAGCCTTGGTGCATCCATTTTTGATGTTTCTGCCACAAACAAGTGGAAAGGGGCTTCTCCTCTGCGAAATGCTACGGCCAGAAAAAAACTCAGTATACCCAGGCCGCCCAAAAACTGCATAGTCGAACGCCATAGGAGAATACTCCTAGGTAGTGACTGCAGGTTTTGCAAGACAGTTATGCCTGTAGTGGTTAGCCCGGCCGTGGCCTCGAAAACTGCATCCAGATACGTTATTCTGTCAACGAGGATCCAGATGGGAAATGCGCCGACCAGCGTTAGAAAACTCCAGGAAAAGACAGTGAGCAGCAGGGCTTCTTTCTGGTGTAATTGCGGGGGAGCAAAGATGAAGCGTATGATCATCCCCAGAAGCAGCATTGCAATGGCCGGAAGACCAAAAGCCAAAATCAGTGCGGGGGTAGCGCCGTCGAGAAATAGTCCTGCCAGCAACACGATGAAAAGACAGACAGCAAAGAACATGCTCACAGTACCGAAGCTTGTAATTACAGATTGTAGGGGGGACGTTGATTGTCTCTTGTTGTGACTTCGCATTCCCATCGGTTCCTCCAATGAAAAATAAATGTTTCGTCTTGGAACAAGGACAGTCAGTGTCAGTGAATAACTACTCATCCTGTCCGAGAACCACTTTCTATTTGTGAAAGGTGTGATGCTAGTCGTGAAAAAACATGTTCTACCTTTCCTGGTGATTATCGTTTGCTTGGGAATGGTAACTTATGCGATAAGTCTTTTACCGGGACAACAGGACCCTGATTTATTGGAACACACAATCAATCAGGAGGAGAGCTATTCGGAATACTCTGAGGACATAAATAAAGAATTCGATTTTGAGGTGCATCTTCCAGATCCTGCCGAGGAAGGAATTAATGTTGAACAGGCGCTGCTTCAAAGGAGATCCGTGCGAAATTACGCAGATAGACCGCTTGGAGTCAGACAAATCGGACAACTTCTGTGGGCAGCTGCAGGAATTACAGATGAAGAAAAAGGATTCCGGACAACTCCTTCAGCAGGTGCTACCTACCCTCTAGAGTTTTATGTTGTATCCGGAAATATTGATGAATTGCCCAGCGGTGTTTTTAAATACAATAATGAAGATCATGCTTTGTATCCAGTAGACGACGAGGATATCAGGACAGATCTGTTCCAAGCGGCTCTCCGTCAGGCACCTGTTAAACAGGCACCGGCGTTAATAATTGTTTCGGGGGTTTATGAGCGGACAACTTCGAGATACGGCGAACGAGGGATCAGATACGTGCATATGGAAGCTGGGCATGCAGCACAAAACATCTATTTACAGGCTGAATCCCTGGGATTAGGTATGGTTGTTATAGGTGCATTCGATGAAGATGAAGTAGGAGAGATTGTCAAAATGCCGGACGAAGAAGAGCCTCTTTATCTGATTCCTGTGGGTTATCCGGGAGCAGACTGAACTGTGCAAGGGGGTAATGCTTGACGACAGATAGTGAAGGGTTTATATTGTTAGCTGCCCTTTAATATGTGGTATGATGAGGATCATATTTTTAAAGTGATGAGAGGGAGGAGTACTTCTGTGATGGACCCTCAGCGAGCCGGATCTGGTGTAAGCCGGTGGTCTGGTGCAGAATGAAGATGGCCCTTGAGCTGAGCATCGAATAGACGTAGGTGCTCACGGTTTCACCCGTTATCGTGTCTTGCGGAGTCATGTGCTCCGGCGAGGTTTCAGTTGTGAAGCTGGAATGAAACAGAGTGGTACCGCGGTCCCCCGCCTCTGTGAGGCGGGATTTTTGTTTTTTACAAGTACTAGCACTTGAGAGGGAGGCGAGATGTTATGTCTGGGGTGCGAAACAATGGCGATAAATTTCATATTACAACCCCCATATATTATCCCGACAGCAAACTTCACATAGGTCACACTTATACTACTGTGGCAGCTGATGCTCTTGCTCGTTTTAATCGCTTGCAGGGGAAAGATGTCTTTTACCTGACCGGCACCGATGAGCACGGTCAGAAAATTCAACAGGCAGCTGCAGAACAGGAAATTGAGCCACAGGAGTTCGTTGACGACATGGTAGACTGGATTAAATCATTGTGGGCCGAACTTGGTATCAGTTACGATTACTTTGTTCGTACCACTGACAAGCAGCATCGTCAGACGGTCCAGGATATATTCGCAAAACTGCATGATCAGGAAGACATCTATCTCTCCACTTACGAGGGATGGTATTGTACACCCTGCGAAAGCTTTTGGCTGGAGAGTAAACTAGAGGACGGAAAATGCCCCGATTGTAACCGGGAGGTTTCCTGGGTTGAGGAAGATGCTTATTTTTTGCGCTTGACTCGTTATTCAGATGCTCTGCTGAACCACATTGAAAATAATGATGATTTCATCCAACCGGAAACCCGGCGGAATGAAGTGATCAGCTTTCTAAACAGTGGACTGGAAGATATGTGTGTCAGCCGACAGCGAAATGCTCTTAATTGGGGGATTACAGTACCATTTGACTCCGAATACGTCGTTTATGTGTGGTTCGATGCCGTATGTAACTACATAAGCGCGATTGGTTATGGAGGTGAAGGCGACTCCGAAGAGTTTAATAAATGGTGGCCGGCTGATGTGCACCTGATAGGTAAGGAAATACTTCGATTTCACTGCGTAATATGGCCCATAATTCTGATGGCTCTGGATCTCCCTCTTCCCGACCAGATATTCGGCCATGGATGGCTGACTTTGGGTGGGGAGAAGATGTCCAAATCACGCGGTAATGTTGTCGACCCACTCGTCTTGAGTGAGAAATACGGAAGGGATGCAGTCAGGTATTTCCTTTTGAGAGAAATCCCTTTTGGAGCTGATGGGCGGTATACAGAGAGGGCATTAATAGATAGAACCAATGTTGATTTGGCTAACGACCTGGGTAACTTGTTGAGCCGTGTGACGGCAATGCTCAACAAGTATTGTGACGGTACAATTCCTAAACCGCAGGAACTGGAGCATGGACAGATTCCGGAAGTTGACCGGCAGCTGAAAAAGGTGGCACAGCAAGCAGTTGAAGGAGCCGAGGAGGCCCTGAAAAACTATCACATTGATGCTTCGTTGGAACACATATGGAAGCTGGTGGGCTCGGCTAATAAATACGTTGATGAATGTGCTCCCTGGAGTTTGGAAGGGGACGAGGAATCCAGGCGTCGCAGAGACACGGTACTTTACAATTTGGCAGAAGTTCTGCGCATTTTGGCCATTGTAATGCGACCCTATTTGTTGGATGCTCCTGGTGAGATTTGGCGTCAGCTGGGGCTTGATTCATCAGATACTTCGATACAGGAGACCAGTTGGGATGATCTGATCTGGGGTGAGCTGCCGTCTGGAGTTTCTATTAATAGAGGTGAACCTCTATTCCCAAGAATTGATCCTGAGGAGGCGTTACAAGATATGACAGAAAAAGATGTCCAGGAAGAAATAGAACATCTTCCGGCAATAGATTACGATACTTTCACGGATGTCGAACTGGTAGTTGGTAGAATTGTTGAGGCAGAACACATAGAAGACGCGGACAGGCTGCTCAGGGTAGTAGTCAATATAGGATACGGGGAGCTGCGTCAGGTTGTTGCAGGTATTGCTAACCATTATTCACCTGAGGAAATCATCGATGAGCAGGTCATTGTTGTTGCCAATATGGAACCGACAACTCTGTTTGGTGTGAAGTCAGAAGGGATGATTCTGGCAGCCGAGGATGAAGATGGCATGAGTTTGGTCACTGTAGCCGAGACCATGCCGCCGGGAAGCCGGGTAAGTTGATGGTTCTGGTTGATACTCATGCTCATCTGGATGATTCCCGCTTCAATGCCGACCGCGCCGAGTGCATAAAACGTGCTCGGAGCGGTTCGGTGAAGGGGATCATCAATGTGGGAATTGACCGCAGACGATCGAAAACTTCGGTTCAACTTGCACAGCAATATGATGATATGTGGGCGGCGGTGGGCGTTCATCCTCATGCAGCATCACATTACCTGGACAGTGACTTTGTCTGGTTGAAAGATTTGCTTGACGCTCACAAAGAAGTAGTAGCAGTGGGGGAAATTGGGCTGGATTATTATCATAATTATTCTCAGCCTGCACAGCAGCGTCAGGTTTTTCGTTCGCTGCTGAAACTGGCGGTCAAAAAGGACTATCCGGTGGTAGTTCACTGCCGCGAAGCCGATGAGGATTGTTATGCCATTCTGAAAGACCTTGCTCCTGCTGATTACCCCGTCCTGATGCACTGTTTTCCGGGAGACATACCGATGATGCGGGATGCAGTTGAACGGGGCTATTTTTTGGCTCTAGGAGGCGTAGTTACTTTCTCGAATGCAAAAAAGACTCATGAAGTAGCCCTGGAGGTTCCACTGGATAGATTGGTACTGGAAACTGATTGTCCATATTTGTCTCCGCACCCCCAGCGCGGCCGACGCAATGAGCCGGCATATCTGCAGCATGTTGCTCGGCGTATTGCTAGACTGCGTGATGAAAATATCGAAACCATAGCTGAGCGCACCACCGAGAACGCAGAGAAGTTTTTCAATATAGAAGTGGGTGAAAGGACTTCCAATGAGCTCTGAATCTGTACCTTATGTAAGTGTTTCGTTTCTACAGAATCTGTTTGAACGCCATGGGAAAAAGCCAGCAAAGCATCTGGGGCAGCATTTCCTGATAGATCATAATATTGTTGGGATTATCATTGATGCTGCCAGTTCTGACCTCAAGGCTTGTGGTGAACTGTGGGCATGCGATATTGGAGCGGGTCCGGGTGTACTAACTTTACCTCTTGCACACAAATACCGTAAGGTTGTTGCAGTTGAAATAGACCGGGGCCTGCAGCCGATATTTGGAGAAGTGCTGCAAGGTTACGACAATGTAGAACTTGTTGTTGATGATGCCCGGAAGTTAAAGTGGCACGAGCTAATTCCGGATCAAGAGGAGATTGTGGTTTTCGGTAATTTGCCTTACAGTGCGGGCCCTCCTATTATTAATAATTTACTGACATCTGACATTAACTGGAGATCAGGTGTTTTCATGCTGCAGCGTGAGGTAGCACAACGGCTCACCTCAGAACCAGGAAACAAAAGTTATGGGACTCTGACCCTCGCAATTCGTTTCTGGGCAGAGGTAAAGATGGTTCATCAGGTCAGTCCTTCCTGTTTTTGGCCGCCCCCGGAAGTCCACTCCTCGATTGTAAAAATGAGTCCGAGAAAACCTCTCCCAGGAGTCGAATTTGAGCATTTTATTTCTCTAGTGAGGGCTGCACTTAATTGGCGACGGAAAACTATACGTAATGCTCTGAGTCAGGCCCAAACACCAGATTTAACAAAAGAAGAAATAGACAGGATGCTGCAAGCATGTGAAATAGATCCGAGGATACGTGGAGAATCTTTGGACATGGATAAATACATTGAGCTGGCCCTTGAGTACGAAAATAACTTCAAGGAATAAAGCTGATCATCATTGGAGCCATAGGGTCAGGTGTTGGCATCAGGGCAATTCAGCCGAAACTTGCAGACGTTGACAGTTAGTTATACTTCAAGTAGGAGACATATCCGTGTATAATAATCGTGACTACGATGGGATAAATCAGGGCAGAAAAGAGGGGGAAAATGAACAAAAATACTGCCAGTTCATCCTCAAAAACTGTTTCGCCTGACCGTGTTACGGAGATGGAGCTGAGTGAGTTTATCAGTCCCACCAAGGGCCCCATGAGCTTTGATAGTATGTTTGATGATATTATCGATTTTATGGACAGCCAGAGTGATGCCAGTTACAAAATCATTGTCGGGTCTGATTCTCAGATAGGTAATCGGATTTGTTTTGTAACCGCAGTGATCATACACCGTCAGGGGAAGGGAGCCCGATATTTTTATCAAAGGCAGTACCACCGAAAATTGAGTAGTTTGAGGCAGAAAATTTTCTACGAGGCATCGCTGAGCCTGCATCTTGCCGGGCTTTTGGCTGGACGATTGGCGGAAAATGGCCACTCTTCTTTAGATGTCGAGATTCATTTGGATGTGGGGCCTCGAGGTCGAACCAGTGAACTCATTCGGGAAGTAGTGGGTATGGTAACAGGAAGTGGGTTTGACGCAAAAATCAAACCCGATTCATTTGGCGCTTCGAATGTGGCGGATCGGCACACCAAATAGTATTTTCTCT
>CAZRFK010000069.1:0-10469 GCA_964599275.1 uncultured Clostridia bacterium | reverse complement strand
GATAATCATCTGGTACCTCAGGGTCTTCCTCATAAACGATACCGTCATATTGCTGATATCTCAGGCTGACCCCCACTATTTCCTCATCTTCAATGGTAACTTGTACACTTACATTATGCTCTCGGTCATCGAAATGTCCTCGATAATCACCATCTCTGAGATTCCAATGCGGACGTAATGTTTGTTCCTCATTCGCGGGTTCCGCAGCTTCGTTGCATCCAGCTGCGAAAACAATGAGGCCTCCTAAGAGTAAGACAGACATTAACAATGCAAAACTTCTCTTCATAATACATTAAACCTCCCAGTTGTTAATACAAAATTACAATCTTGGTTAATTTTTGCTTGTTAAAATCTTAACACTATAGTCCGTCTCAATCAAGGCTAACCGTTAATGTGGATTTGCAGCGCCTGACTTCATGAGGTCACAATCAATTAAGCGTCGTCCTGTCCGCTGAAAATGCTTACTCTTTCAGCGTCTATCCGCCTGTTTCTTCTTGTTGCTCCAACCATTGAAAATGACCTCATCAGAGCACCCCACATACTTTCTATGCAAGCTACCAGTCCACACATTACATTGGATGGAACAAAGGAATTAACTGAAGATGCTCAAATAACGTTCTGCGGTGTCAGGAAATACTGTCACTACATCATACGATGAGCCTTTTGAAGGAAGAGAAGTGACGATTTTATGTACTCCGGCTGCTGCTGCTCCTGAGGATATACCAACCAACAATCCCTCTTCCCGGGCCAGGCGACCGGAAAAATTCAACGATTCTTCCTCGGAAACTGTGATAACGTCGTCAATTAAGCTTGAGTCCAGCACCTCAGGAATGAAACCAGCTCCTATCCCCTGTATACCATGAGAACCGGCTTCACCTCCTGAGATGACCGGTGATTCAGCTGGCTCGACGGCGACTATCTTTACACTGTTCAGGCGATTTTTGAGTACCGAGGCAACCCCAGTGAGAGTTCCCCCTGTTCCAACCCCACAAACAAAATAATCTATATTACCGCCGGTATCTCTAATGATTTCCCTAGCAGTAGTTTGTCTGTGGATCTCCGGATTTGCCGGATTGCTGAATTGATCTGGCATAAAGTATCCATCTTTTTCTGCAAGCAATTTTGCCGAGTCAACAGCTCCCCGCATTCCCTCATCCGCAGGAGTTAGTTTCAATTTAGCACCTAACATCTTAAGTAAAGTTCGTCTTTCATCGGACATACTTTCCGGCATCGTCAATATCACTTCATATCCCTTCACGGCTGCAACCAGAGCGATACCTATCCCAGTGTTACCACTGGTCGGTTCTACGATGGTGTCGCCAGGCTCCAGCATGCCTGTCTTTTCTGCGCTCTCGATCATTCCCAGAGCAATCCGGTCTTTGACGCTGCCACCGGGATTGTACGCTTCAATTTTACCCCAAACATCAATTTTATCCCTATCTGACCATATATCCTTAATATTAACCAGTGGAGTATTACCTATGGTTTCCACAAGACTTTCATAATTTCTGGATATCATCTTTTCTCCTTTCCGTGCTCAATTCACCCTGATTACTGCCTCCGACTATTTCAGCAGGTATGCCCACAACAGTGCAATGGGGTGGAACATCTTCAAGGACCACTGCACCTGCCCCTACCTTACTATCCTTACCTATCTTGATCGGACCCAACACTTTAGCTCCTGCCCCAATCATCGCACCATCGTCCACATCTGGATGCCGGTTATTACGCTCTTTACCGGTACCACCCAGAACCACTCCCTGGTAAAGAGTAACATTGCGTCCGATGCAGGTTGTTTCCCCAATGACCACCCCCATACCGTGATCTATGAAAAACCCTTCTGAAATGCGAGCGGCTGGATGAATTTCGATGCCTGTAAAAAACCTCGAAAACCAACTGACAAAATGGGCCAGAAGATAAAGTTTCCACAGATAAAGCTGATGAGCAATTCTATGCATCACAATTGAGTGAAATCCAGGATAAAATAAAATGACTTGTAACCTCGATACTGCTGCTGGATCCCGCTTGAGAGCAGCACGCAAATCCTTCCTGAGAGTCTGGAGCAATCAAGGAACCTCCTTCCCCAAGTAACCTGACTAATTATATCAGGTTTCGGGGCTTTGATTGCAACCAGTATTTTGGAATAAAGATAGATGAAAGAAAGGTGATTTTCTCTAACATGCAGAGATACGTCATTTTTCTATACCATTACGAGCGGTAACTCCTTGCTGATAGTAATGTTTAATTTCCTGCATTTCAGTTACCAGATCTGCCTTTTCAATGATATCAGGCTTGGCATTTCGCCCGGTAAGAATCAATTCCATCCCTGCCGGTTTCGAATCCATTAATTTCAGCAATTCTGATTGACTGATGAACTCATAATCTGCTGCCACATTAATTTCATCCAAAATCAATATATCTGCAGAGCAGTTCTGCATTATATTATGGGCTTTCTCAAGACCCCTCTGCGCTGACTCCAGCATTTTTTGGGGAGGATTTTCTGGTGTAAATACGACAACATCATCCGGCAGCGATTCACGAGTTTTTTTATCCAGATCGCCTCCACGTGCGCACAGGTATGGCTGCCCTACCTGTTCGATCTGCAGGTCTGAACCAAGCTGTTTTGCCGCCAGGTGTTCACCAACCCCCCACCTCTTCATAAATTGAATCATATGTACCCTCAAGCCGCGTCCTACTGCTCTCAAAGCCAGTCCCAAGGCTGCTGTTGTCTTGCCTTTACCATTCCCTGTGTAGACCTGAATATAACCTCGTTTGAGGCCATTTTCTTTTTTACTCACAGTATCACCTCAGATTTTGGATTCGATTAAAAAGATGTGGAAAGAGGCCTGTCAACATAAAAAATAATAGTAAGTCTTGAATATCTTCGCCGTATTGATGAAGGATAATCCGAATTGTACCTCCTGCCATTAAGCGCTCAAACAGCAGAATATCAAGAGTAGTATAGTCTCAATACAGACGACAATCCGGAAAAGTTGGCCTAGTTGAGTTCTCTGTCTTGCTGTTTATCATATCTTTGAATAAACTGGGTGAGAAACTCGCGATTGCGCTTCAGAGCAGCTACCCAGGTGTTCAAAAACTCATGCCCTTCAGTAGTTACTTCATAGACTTTCCTGGCAGGACCGCTACCACTAGTATCCCAGCTGGACTCTATAAAACCGTCCCCCTCGAGTTTCTGCAAGGTACGATATATACCACCAGGATCTGAGTCAGCCAATCCAAAATCATCCAGACGGTTCGCCAGATCATAACCGTGCGCCGGGCTCTCAATAAGCAGTAATAATAGTGCAGGTTGTATGAAGCCCTGCAGCAAAGATCCTCTACCTGGATGATGGCACTGACACTGTCGCCCGTGTCCTGACTTTTGGCTGCATTGTTCATTTTCAGTCAAGGGTAAAACCTCCTCATGATTCATATACTTGCTATAATCATCTATTGTTTTTAGTATCCAACCACCATCTATCTAAGTCAAGCACCTACGAGTGCATCTGCAATCGACCATGGAAATATGAAGTTGCTCAATCTAATTAAAGCAAATTCGCTCTCATGCACCGTTTCTACGTTTCTTCACAACCCACAAGCCCAATAAACCACCGGCCGCCAACAACAAGAAGACTAACGAGGCTGGTTGAAGCATCCTGCCTGAAAGGGTGGTGACCTGTTCTATACGGCCTTCAGATGCAGCATATTTGTCTGGTACTCGGTCCATCTCATCAAGATAATCCAGTACCGCCTTCCACACTTTGACCTCACCCTCATCATCATGAACAACTGCATGAGTTAGATCTTTCAAGGGACGACCTTTTTCGTCCTTGGGCTCAACTGCTAATCGGGGAAGCATTTCCCCCACCATGGGGATAAAAGATGCCACATAATAATCGCTGACAACATGAAATAATTTTTCTTCGTGGTCCAAAAGACCAATGTAGGTGTCATCGGTCGAATCAATGTCAGTTCGAACCACCTCTGCTTCAAGAACTGCCCTGTAAGTTGGCACGGGTACATCAAGTATGGGTAACTGCCCTGCGACTGCACGTTGCAGATCCATCTCCGTGCGCAACCCCGAAACCTGCAGGAAAAACGAGTTACCCATGAGTTCTGTCAATATTGCAGATATCTCAAGGACATTTCTGAGTTCTGCACCTGTGAGATACAGCGACACTACAGGATAGCCCGGAGTATTGTCGGGTCCCACACCTAAACCTAATCGTTCCAGTACCTCATAAACAGATATCTGTCCTTTTGTCTGCGAAGTACTCCCAGGAAACAGGGAACCACGTATTTGTCCGCTGGCCTGAAAGGCCGCATCAACCTTTTGCCCCTTCGCTCGCTCGACAGCCTCAAGCATGGCATCAGCAACCAGGTTGCCCATCGGAGTTTCAGCAAAAGATGGTGAATTTTCAATTTTGAAGTCAGACAGGGTAACAACCTGATAGATATCGTCATATTTGCCTGCAGTGAGTTCTGATACGAGGTCATTCAGGCTGCTGGTAACCTCCTGAACCTGCTCTTTAACCATGGGGTGTTCTTCGAATTCATTATCAAGTTTTATGGTGAAGGAGCCAAAATCATCATGATTGCGCAACCTCAATGAATGGTTGGATCGATTGTAAGTCAGCTGCAGTATACCCATATTCTCCAATAATGAACCTGTCTGCACTATCAACGTTTCGTTTTCAAAAATGGGCTCTGCCAGTAAGGTATGACAGTGCCCACCAACAATCAAATCAACTCCATCAACTTCTCTGGCCAGCTGTTTGTCCTCATCAAGCCCCGAATGTGTCAGGGCAATGATCAGATCAGCACCAGCATTGTGGAGCTGCTGAACAGCCTCTTCAGCAGCTGATAAGGAGTCTTCAAATTTTACTTCACCTGCATCGGCAACAACAGTTTGCGCATGCTCCCCTAAAAGACCAAAAATACCGATAGACAGGTCGCTACCATCAAGATCATGAACATACCAGGGTTGAATTCCCAGTTCTAACAGGGGATGACTGTCCGGAGGTTTTACATTGGCACTCAACAGATTCATGGATGAAGAGTCAGGATAACCTGCGGCCTTGAGATATTCAGCAAATATGTCTGGTCCGTAATCGAACTCATGATTTCCGATGACTGCAAAATCGTAACCCATCAACTGCATCAGCTCTAATTCAATCGCATGGCCACTCAGGGCCAACCAACTGAAAGGACCACCTCCTAAAAAGTCACCTCCTGACATGAGGAGAACCGGTTCCTCGGTTGAATTCCTGATCTGCTCAATTGCTGTTGCCAGGCGGGCAAACCCTCCTACAGTGGACTGTTCATCAGGACTCAGATAATCAACAGCCGGAGAGTGTGGTATTATTGCTGAATGTTCATCGTTGGTATGTAAAATGGTAAATTTGATTTTTTCCTCTCCGCTGGCCTCTATGCCTCCACCATGAACACCAACCACAATTGCAGCACATAGTAACAGTATTAATGTAATATTGATTTTGCCAATTTCAGTAATCAGACGTCCCCCCCTAAACTAAAAACGCTTAAAACTCTGCTGTTATTATCTCTGCACTGGGACGGAGCTTCAGTTAAAGTGGTCTGACTCATGCAAACCTGCCCAGATAACTGCTCCCTGGGCTGCATTGTAAAGTGGAGAGCTTACACACGGTTTAGCAAGTCCTTCTTCACTTAATCGCTGCAGGAAGTTTTCAAGCAGAGAACTGACCTGCCATGCTCCCCCAACAGGGTGGATCCCCAGACATTCCCGCAGTATATTCCCTTCCTTTCTGGCAAGTGCCAACACGTGATCCGCCAGGTGATATCCAGCACTTTTTACTATATGTGCTGCAACTGCGTCTCCCAATTGTGTTGCCCTGCTCACATGTGGAGCGAAACCAGCAATTCTTTGAGCATCAATGCCCCGTCCGGAAAAATAAATCTCTCTGGGAAGTTCATCGAGCGTACTGATATCGAAATATTGCTTAGCTCGCTGGGTTAGATTGGTTTTCGGACCTCGTCCCTCCCAACCGCACACCGCAGCCTGCAGAGCTTTCTGGCCAATCCAGAATCCACTTCCCTCGTCCCCCAGTACAAAGCCATGCCCACCCACTGTAGTCCAACTACGGGATTGATGGCTGACAGCTACTGAGCCTGTCCCGGCGATGACCGTTATCCCTCCATCAAATATTCCCATAGTGCAGTGGGCAGCTTGCACATCACCAATAACATGACAGCAGATACCAGCTGGGAATATATCATCTAACAGATGCATCAGGGTCTCACGCCTGCCAGGTAGACCAATTCCGGCAGTTGCCATAACAATAGTGCTCAGCGATGAAAAAAGGTCTGCACACTCAATATTCAGCAAATCATCTAAAACCGCCTGAAGTGAATCGGCTGATTTTTTATTGGGTTCAGCTGCACCAAGCCAATTTGAAGGGCCACCTGACGCTTCTCTGTGAGTGTTTAAAACGGGATATCCCCGTCCATCAAAGTGTAAAGAGCACAGCACCCCTTCTGTCTTGCTGCCGCCTCCATCAACTCCTAAATACAATTTATCTTCGTACTGCATCCGAACAACTCCTGCAAATCTCGATCACATTCCAGGCTGAAACGCCAGGGCAGGTGTCTGAATTCTTCCACCTGTCCCAGACCGACACGGGGAAAACTTACCATGTACTCACGGAAACGGCCGATATCAGGATTTTTCACAATCTGTACCGGCCGCTCCGCAAAAGATTTTCCGTTCAGATCGAGTTCAATGTTCAGTGCCTGACACAGTTTGCCCGGGCCATCTGCCAGGATACTATTAGGTCCTCCACCCTCAAAGGCCTGTTTTCTCCTTCGTTCAGCCATCAGTTCAATGCCTAAGAACGGATAAAGCCCTCTTATCAGAACAGCCTGTGGACTGCCGCAGCGAAGCGCCACTACATTCAGACAATAATGTAGTCCGTATATTTGATAAACATAAGCCGTTCCAGCAGGGCCGTACATGGCTTGTGTGCGATCAGAACGGTGAAACGCAAAGGCGTGGCACGCCCGGTCTGCTACCCCTCCATAAGCTTCCGTCTCAACTATCAAGCCTCCGGTTACCCCTCGACATGATGCGCTTAACAAATAGTGCCCGAGGAGGTCTTGGGCCAGGGCAACCGCATTCTGCTTGTAAAACTCCACCGGAAGAGTTTCCACAGGTTTATCTCCTCGTCAGAGACCTAGTCTGATTTTACCACTGTACGACCAGTTTGTGTATTTTCATCCCAGACAATATTGGTGCCAAAAGGTTCTGACAGGGCGGCTATTTCATTGATTATATCCCTGGCCAATTCACCAGTGGCCAAAACAGGTCTACCCCTGCGGCTTCTCGGCAGCTCATGTCCCAATGTAACCGGATAATATACAATCTCTGCAAGCTGCGAATCAGAAAACTCCACTTCCACCAGGACTGATCGCCAGTACATTTCATGGGACGGGAATCCGCTAGAACCAGAATCTGTCCTGGTATCATACAGCTCATCAGGCCGTGCTAATAGATCCAGTTCATATCGATCGTAAATATCCTGAGGAAGATATCTGACAGTTTCATTTTGGAATATGAAGTTCCCGAGGCTGTAAAATATGGGTCGGCCCTGATAAATTTCTACACCTCGTAAATGGTGCGGTCCGTGTCCAACTACTACATCCGCACCAGCGTCAATGGCTTGTCTGGCGAAATCACACAGAAACTCCGCAGGTTGACGATGTTTTGGGATTTGTGATTCATGACTATGGATGCTGTAAATAACCCAATCAGACTGCCTGGTGGCTCCACGTATTGCATCAAGATTGCCTCTGCGATCATCCGGATCAACCTTGGTTCTCATCCTGTATTCGTTATCTTTGGAAATATCAAAACGCATAGAACCCAATCTGAACTCACCGGGTTCCTTTTCTTTTTCCTTTTCTTTCGCTACTGATGGACGCATCTTGCTGCGTTCTTTCCGCATCTTTTCAAAACCTATTTCACGACTGATCCGTCGGAGGTGATTCATCTCTTTTTCCGGTATTTCCAGCCATCTTTTGTACCTCAGCGGATTCAATCCCGGCCGACCGGGCATATCTGGTCTCTGACGTCCGGCGTAAGCTCCGTTGGGGAATGTTGATGACGCAGAAATCAAAGCTGCACGCCCTGCAGCGGTATCAAGGTAGGCTGGAGACCGGGCTAACGCAAGATTAGCGCCTACTCCAGCATGTACTATATCTCTACGGTCTAGCTCCTCAGAGGTAGCCAACAGACCTCCATGAGACCAATCAACAGAATGGTTATTGGCTCTAGCAAAAAGGTTAAAACCTGCCCATTTCAGGTCATCAGCAATTTCAGGCTCCCCGACTACATAGGTACCTCCACTGGAAGCTGCTGGAACACCATCATAATCAGTCAATAAACCCTCCAAGTTAGTGAAACTGATGTCAGATCTCCGGATTTTGGACAACATATTTAAAAAGGCTGGTTCGCGATATGGACGTAATCTTCTGGTGATAAGGGCGTCTCCGGTAAGCGAAATCAGGGCATCCCTGCCCTCACTGGGATCAAACATGGTCATCTGCTCATCTTTGGACACAGGTTAACAAACCTCCTTGTGGTTAATAAAAATTAGACCTTTCACTGGGAAATGTGATTTCAGGCGCTGTTTCAAAAGTAAATACTACTGCTCACTATCTTCATTCTGATTTTTATCTCCCCGTTTGCACAGCCTGTGAAGTCGCTGTTGAACATGCTTAGTCTCATCCCGCGACGCCACCACTGCAAAAACTGTTCTCTCTCCACCCAACGTCCCCAGGATCTCTGGCCAATTAAGCGCATCTATAGCTTCAGCTACCGTCTGTGCTGTTGCAGGCAATGTATGTATTACCAGAATATTTTCACTGGCAACCAGATTGACTACGGAGTTTCGAAGATTCATCAACAGTTGTTCACTGATTTCTGATTGATGGACAGACGAGGGGTCAGTGTAGCGGTAATCTCCCGAATCAGTGGGAGCCTTGATCAGTCCGAGTTCCTTTATGTCCCGGGAGACTGTAGCCTGTGTAGTTTCCATTCCCTCCAAGCGAAGTGCCTCAACCAGGTCCCCCTGCGTAGTTATTTCCTTTTCCTTGATAATGGACAATATTTTCATTTGACGCCTTGACTTCACAGTGAGCTACCTCCAATTTCAAGGCACTTCTGACCCAATCTATTATATTTATTCATCTTTCGCAATACATATCCTTCCTTGAAGGTGATATATATTTAGCAGCAACGGGATGGTCAAGTTTTTCGAGCTGTGGGAAGGAAGCTAACTATAAAAAATAATGATATGATTGGTTGGATGCCAGCGCAGGTATTTCTCGCGCCAGCATCCATACAAACTGATATCCCTTTACCCTCTCAATGAAACGGTGTCCTTCCTTCCACAGGCAGGGCAACGACACACATGAACACATTTTTCATCTGCAGTATCAGCAGTCAACTCATCTCCTTCTTCCTGGTAAGGACTGTACGGTCCATAGTAATCGCTGGCTGGACCCAGATCCTCCATTGTTGTACCATCTGCACACTGACTGCATTCACGTCTTAGTTGAGCCATACCATTACACACCGGACATTCCATTGACGCAAACCCCCTTTTTAAATTAACAACTGTCTTGCGTCAATAGGATGCCTCGACAGCTAATATCTATGATGTAAGCTCACATCAACCCCTGAAATACCTGGTGAAAATAATTGCCAGTAGAAGGGAGCTGATGCTCCTTGCCAACTTAAGCCTCATATTAGAAACTTACTACTTTTATAAAAATTCTTCTCAGAAGCAGAAATCCACTTATCGTTAACTGCTGAATCCCAGTGAAATTAATGCTCGAGCTGCCCGATAGGCCTCGTGATAATCTGGTGCTGTATACTGAACCGTCAACGGACCTATCCTTTCTGAACCCGGCAGCAGATAGGAACCATCCGCCAAGGCAGTACTGTTAAACTTCACCGCAAGAACAACCGGACTTTCAACTATCAGCGGCTCAGCTGTACCTGTCAAAATAGCCTCAGCTGCCCCCTCGTAAATCAGCTCCCGGGCACGTTCCGGGTGAAATGACCGTGCTGCATATCGTGACGAATACTCCTTGACGCACACCGTATGTATTCCCGGTATGATGTCCTCTGCCTCAGATGTAGTACAATTGTCTCCGCTGAGAAAAACTACTGGCACCGAAAAATGACCTGCTAAGGCGGCTACCATTCCAGTCTCTCCCATTGGTTTTTCGTTTATAGTAAACTCCAATATAGAACCGGTATAGGTATGATTAAGAACACCAGGAGTTCCAGCCATTGAATGATAGCCAACAAGAAATACTGCATCAAATGATTCATCCAGGCCTTCCCCCATACTCATAGGTTTGGCGCCGCCAGTTATCAACTCTGCACGTGAATCAAGTTCTTCAATCACCAGGTTTCGCATACTTCC
>CAZRFK010000068.1:0-10621 GCA_964599275.1 uncultured Clostridia bacterium | reverse complement strand
AATACCAGCACTTGAAACTTTTCATATTTCTCCATGTTTTGAGCCAGCAGAAACCGCACATAAACACTTTGTTGATAACGAGTTCCCATCAACACAAGGGATTGACGATTATATGCTGCAAAAGTGACAATGGAAAGCAGAGACTGTTCGGATAATGAGCAGGATCCAGAAGAGAAACTGATGAATGATACCGTTTCATATTCTATTTCATTGATGTTGTTCGCAGCATTCCTGTAATCTATCAGGCTAGTGATAGCGATTGTTTTTAGTTTGATTTAAAAGAAAAGCTGGAGGATAATGACGGCTGTCGGAGAAAATATAATTTATGGATTCTTTATAGAACGCAGGTAGGGAGGTCTAACGTATGAAAAAATTTCGATGTACAGTGTGCGATTATATTTATGAGCCTGAGTCTGGTGACCCGGAGTCAGATATTTCCTCCAACACTGCTTTTTCAGATCTGCCTGACAGTTGGAGGTGCCCGGTTTGCGGAGTGACAGAGGATGAATTCGTCGCAGAGTCCATGAATGACTCAGACGAACCGGAAGGTGCGATCAGACAATATTCGAGATCCGGTCTGACGGTAATTTGGAAAAGTGCGTTATGCAATCACAACGGCAACTGCACTCGTCGCTTACCCGAGGTATTCGATATCGAAGAGAGGCCCTGGGTTGACGTACAGGGTGCCGATATTGAACAAATCAAAGAAGTCGTAGATGAATGTCCTACAGGAGCACTTTCTTACCGGATACAAAAGGACTGACGAGGTAAGCAGGAGCGATGAGGATGAGGAGGATTGTTGGATTTGTATCACGAAACCTGAAGACGTAAAAAATAGATGCTCTCCTCAAATTCAGTCACCCTACTGACAATCTGCTTTTTCAGCGGGAATCGAGCTGTTAGGTCTACAACCAGGATATAGTGTTGATAATCTCATTTGGTCTGCATTCAGAACGAGTTGATCGGTCAGAGGTATAGATTGCTTCCAAATTTCAAATGAGTAAATTGGTAAGAAGCCTTGCAGAGTGAAATTAACACAAAGTATCAATATTGCGGTTCTTGTCATATTCGCAGACCGGCTGAGATTCTTATTATGCGATCCTTGTGTACGTGACAGCCGGTCTGTGTTCATCCTGAACCATCGGCGGGGGTAATGGCGGAGCAGTACTCAAAAACATCATTTGTATGAATGGTATTTCCTTCAGCGAATCCTCAACTGTTCACTGCAGATTGAAAATCTTCCTGCAGCAGACGAGATTTTTCCATCGCTGTGAGCCTTTAATAAGAACAGTTCCCAGAATCCTTATTCAGATTAAACTCGAAAGGTTTGCCCTTGAGAAACATAATCTGAATCCTGGGAATATTGTTCCCTTATTGGTAGTAAGAGGAAAGTAACCTGATTATTTTGCCGAAATATGGACCGATCAGTCGGAAGTATTAAAATCCAGGCAGGACTTGTGGGGTGACTGTTTAAAAAAGTTTAGAGACGGCAGATTTATGGGGGAAGTTCCCTTTGGTGGGTGCATCTACCTGGATAGCTGATAATCTCGAAAATAGATAACTGAACTAACTTAATATGAGATTAATCCCAGTTAAGCGCGCTGAATAAAAATGGAAATACTATATATTAACCCGGGAAGTTCGGTGCTGTATGAAAAAAGAAAAAATTCCGCTTTATAAGATATGTGCCCTGACTGTGGTTCACTATATGGCTTCGGCCATAATACGAAATTTTATTCCTCTCCATACTGAAGCTCTGGGCGCTGCACCGCACATAACCGGCATTGTTGTGGCGTCTTTTGCTTTTCTGCCTCTTTTCGTGACCATCCCTGGCGGAAGCATTGTCGATGCGGTGGGCTCAAAGAAGGTTGTGATTTTCGCAGGAGCTTTGATGATGGTTTCGTCAGTCATGCTGATAGTTCTTCCCATGGTTGTCTTCGTGGGAATCTCACAGGTTTTGATAGGACTGGCTCATGTGTCGGTTGCCGTGTCAACTCAAGCTTATGTATCAAAATTAGATCGGGGAAAAAACAAAACCAGTAACTTTGGTTTCTATTCTTTTGCAATTGCTTTTGGCTTTATGGCAGGTCCTTTACTGGGTGGCGTTCTGGCTGACATGTGGGGATTTGCAGCGACCTTTGCTGGAGCGGGAGTTTTGTCTGCAGGTACGGTGTTTTTGGCCAGCATATTACCGCGTCCTAATGGCGAAGATGAACTGAAAAATGATGGCACTGAAAATCAGATTGCGGAATTTCAAACTCTCGTGCCCGAGGGCCGTGAATTGTTAAAGAATACCCCGGTGCGTCTGTCAATTTTTATCAGCATGTGCGCTCTGTTTGCTTTTGCCATTCGGACAAGCTTTTATCCCGTCTATTTGGGGGGGATCGGTTTCACGCGCAGCAGCATCGGGATTCTAATCTCCATTCAATCTGGAGTAGCCCTGGTCCTGAGGCCGCATTTAGGTAAACTGTTCAGATGGGCGGGTTTTATGCCCATCTTGATATCCGCTCTATTGATTGGGGCCGTCGGCGTGGGCATCACTCCTTATCTCGTCAGTTTTGCGCCGCTGGCTCTGGCTGCAGTGGTCGCTGGCGTAACTACAGCTCTTTCTCAACCGATCAGCATGATACTGATGGCAGAAGGTTCACCGGAGGACTCCAGAGGACTGGCAATGAGCCTGCGCTTGACCGGCAACAGAGTGGTCATGTTATTGGGACCAGCCACCCTGGGATTGGTGGCATCGTGGATGGGGGTGAGGTTTACCTTCCTATTCTCCACCGCTGTACTGCTGTTAGGGATTGGAATATTGATTCTGTGGCGCATGGGGAGCGCCTCAGAGATTGAAATAAAATCTCAGGGATAATTACAAGCGTTCGGTGTATTCTGCATCTATCTGCAGATATCGTGTAGCGTTGAAATTACTACGTTGAGTCCCTGTATACGAGAAAGACGACGATTGTTCTAAAATCCCCAAACACCATTTTTAGTCGCGTTGTTGAACCGGTGAATGTCTCTTTATTTTAGCCATACCACCACCTTAGGAGTTGAAACAGCAAAACCGGAGCCGACGTCGACACTGCAGATTGATCTGTTGTTCAGGTGCATTTATTTCCGCATTTCCCAATAATCCTTTATACCTTCTGCTCCTTTAACCAGTGTAAATAGTCGCGCAGCCCCTCTTTAATCGACATATCTGCTTGAAACCCAGTAGATTTCAACAGATGGGGGTCCATGGGTTGATTGCCACTGGTCCCGGTCATTTTAATGTCATATGGTTCCGAGCTTACAATTTGTATTCGGTGGTCTGGAATTAAAGTGTCCAGGGCTTGCACGATTTCCTTCAAGGACACGAACTTTCCCGTAGACAAGTTGATCAGTTCAGGACCTCTTTCATGGCAGGCAAGGTGAATTAGACCTCGTGTGGCATCCTTCACATAAGTCCAATCTCTTTCTATATCTCTTCCACATACCTGGAGCTGACAGCCTTTTAGAGCCGCTGATGCAATGTGGTATATTGGTGACATGGAAGTTCTGGTTTCTGTGGGACGTTCCCATGGTCCGTATATCGATGGTAATCTGACCGCACAGCAGTCCAATCCCATTTTCTCTCGATATACTCCGATAAAACCCTCTGCCGCGATTTTGCTCATTCCATAGCTGAACCTGGGTTTAACCTGCTGATGTTCTTTCATTGGTCCACTGGGATTGGAGTATCTATAGACTGCGGAGGAGCTGGTAAAGACGAAGCGGGGTATTTCATTTTCTAAAGCCCAATCCATAGCGTTTAATGTGCCGAAAAAGTTGACCTTTGCAGTATGTTTCGGGTCAGGATCATCTTCCGGCGGTGTAACAGCAGCTGTATGGATTACAGAAGCATAGGACCTTTCAGGCAGTGCATTCCAGGCATTTTCGTCACTAACGTCCATCTGGATCCAGTCGACCTGACCTGTATTTTCTGTTTGTCTGACCAGGTTCTCTGGCGGCGTTGAAAAATCACATGCCAGCACCATGTATCCTCGGTTCACAAGCTCCAGCAAAATATTGCTACCCAAGAATCCTGCAGCTCCGGTTAATACGAATGTTTGCAAGGTAGTCTTCCTCCTTCTGGAGTTTGAATGATTTGTGGGATTTTCCCCACTGGCGTCCTTGACGAACCCAGGCTTTGCTAGTCCTGTATTATAAATTTGTTGGGTGCGCCCTGGTTATTATTCTCGAACTGAAGGTTGTCTTCCTCTGCTAGTTTCATCATTTCTACGATCTGGGTTGTGGCTTCTCAGTGGAGAACAGCCTGAGAAGTAAAGGTTTCGTTAAACAGGTAAAGTTTAAAAGGATTCCATCAGTCTAGATTCTTCATATACCGAAGCTGGCTGAAAGCCCATCTGACGATAAAGGTTCAACGCAGGTTTATTGTTGTCAAGGACAGCTACGTACACTGGATTGGCTCCCCGCTTTTGCAGATGATTGATGCAGTACTGAGTGATGAGACGCCCAAAACCTCTCCGTCTGAACTCGGGTTTTACAGCTACAACATCCACAGCGTTAGCATCACCCTCTTTTTCATCCTCAACAACTCCAACCCCGACTACGTCCTGACCGTAAGTGAAAATGAAGATATTTTCAGCATTACTACGAATGTTCTCTTTTATTGCGGCATCTTCCAGAGAGTCCTCTGAGTATATGATATAGGGTTCAATGTCAGCTTCTTTTCTTACCTGATAAAAACATCGGTTGATGATTGAGGTATATTCCATAAAATAATCCGAATTGTATTGGTGAGCGTCGATTTCAGTCAGGGCGGGGAAGTGAGGTCCCTGGTAAGTAAGGTCATTTAAAGTGAACCAGCGTTTGAAACCTCGTCTGTTGAAAAACTCCCTGGCGTCACCTGAATCCGCGCGGTAAAATGTCTCAAGTTGGTTTGTTTTCATCTGCCGGACTCTCTTGTGGACTTCGTTCCACAGGCGTGTACCAATTCCCTTCCTACGAAAGTCGGGGTGAGTGTATATTCTGATATCTATTCTCTCTTTTTCTTCATCTGTGCTGTTCAGAATGGTCCAGGCACCACAACCTGCAATTTCCTGTTTTGCTTCATAGACCATAACATTGTATTTGTCTATGATCCGTGTAATTGTCTTTTCTGACATGTCAATGTCCAGCTGGACAGCATCCTGTACTTTAGCCAGATCATCAGGCTCAAATTCTCTTATCATCTGTGAAATCCCCTTATCTGTCAGTCCACTGTCTATTAGAATATTTGCACCTCATTACTCTACATGTTTTTTGACACAGATGTCGACTCCTGCGGGGGCCTGAACCTGGCATCTTGTTCAAAACTAAGTCCCGGTAAGAAGTATTTCCTATTTGCTTTAGACAAATAGAGTGAATAGCTCTTGTTGGCTTTACATGTCGCCTTTCAAAGATGGATGAAGGGTGGTTGCTTGTTCACGGTTTCAGTTTTAATGCAGGGGAGTACAAGCAGAAGGAAATACGAGCTCTCTAGCAGAAGTGTTCAGAACACAGAATTGATTAGAGGCGGAGAAAGATGATTACACTTGCAGAAGTTGATAAGCATAACTGGGAAGAATGTACAGAGCTCAGGGTATCAAAGGAGCAGGAGCAATTTGTGGCTCCAAACTGGTATTCTATTTTGCAATCCAATTATGAGAAAGAGCTTTATCCCTTATGCATTTACAACAGGAACAATATGGTAGGATTTTTAATGTATGGGATAGATCCGGACACGAATAGGGTTGAATTGAGCAGATTAATGATAGATTTTGAATACCAGGGGAGAGGATATGGTGAGGCTGCATTGTTGAAACTATTAAAATTGGTTAGAGAGAAATATGGAGAGATAAAATTTCACACAAGCATCACACCTGAAAACATAGCCACAAAATGCCTATATGAGAAATTGGGGTTTGAAAAGACAGGTGAAGTAATGTGGGGAGAAGAGGTAATGACAATCCAATTGTAGACCGTTCTTGGGGAGTAAGAGATACAGAACTGCTGCCGGCTTATTTGAGACACTTCTCACTATTTGCATTCTCAGCTCATCAGAGACTCAGTGTATGCAGACACGGTTCAATGCGTGGTAAACAAGGACTTCTTCTGGGTTATCTTGAAACAATAGGTCAGTCAATCGTTTTTCAAGCACCTAACCTGGGACAGATGAAAGGAAGGCATTATGAAGGTCGAGCGAGCGAATACAGATGATGTAATAGAATATCGGCAAATGGACTTAGGGTTGGAACATGATTATGTGGCCCACATTTTTTCTGAGGTTGCTGCTGGCGGATGTCTGTACAAAGCCACAATGGATGGACGCATGGTAGGGGTGGCTCGGCTCAACAGGATTGATGATGATCACGCCTACCTGGGGCAGGCGCGCGTGGACAGGCGTTACCGCAATCAGGGGATTATAACCAGTCTGAGTAACGAATTGATCCAGGTTGCTTCAGAAAGGGGATACTCCTGGGTGGGTTTATGCACTAATTTAGAGAACAGTCCGGCCCGGCGGGTGGCTGAAAAGGTGGGAATGAAGCAGATAGGCCTGCATCTCAGCTGTAACTGTCACAGGTCTGAAGGTGAAGGAACGCTGCCGGCGGGAGTCCTACTGGAACTCGGGGTAGAACAGAAAATCAGGACGATAACTGCTGCCTACGAGAAGACCGATATTCTTCCACGCCGACCTTACGGTATGATACCGTGGCCGACTGACGGTGTTTCACAGCAATTTACTGACGCCCTGACTCCGGTGCAGTTTTGCACATCTAAAGATGGATGGGTAGAAGGGTTCTCAAATTCTCTTGCTGAGCCACAGCTGCAGATATTGCTGCTGGAGCCTGCTCGGAAAATGACCCAAGATAGTCTTAACTATATTTCTGAGGAGTTCATTGATCAATTTCCTGCCGTACACCTGGAATTTCCTGTGTGCCAGGAGGAGGATTGGCACGATATTCCTCGACTGGCCGACCATTGGCACGTTAATCGTTACGTTGTGTATGGTTTCTGTCTCTGAGGATGGATTATCGGTGTTCGTTGAATGATCTTCCTTTAAGTCTTCATTTTCGTGTGCGGTATAACATGATTCAAGGGGGAGGGAGATTGGCGGTCTATCTGGATAACGCAGCCACTTCGTTTCCAAAACCTGAAAAGACACATCAGGCGGTTGAGTATTTCAGTCGCGAAATAGGAGCCAGCTCAGGCAGGGGAGCCTATAAACGGGCGCTTGCAGCAGACAAAGTAATGTTTGAGGCTCGTTCGTCTCTGGCCATGTTGTTTGGTGTTGAAGATCCATCCCGCATCGTCTTCACTTTCAGTGCAACTGATTCGATAAGTCTCGTTTTCTCTGGTTTTTGGAAAAGGTGATCACGTCATAACTAGCGGAATGGAGCACAATGCGGTCTGGCGCAGCTTGAGGGCGCTGGAAAGAAGAGGGGAAATTGAAATAAGCACCATAGCTCATGCGGCTGACGGGATAATGATGTTCGATGAGGTTTCACAGTTGATTCGCGACAACACGCGACTTCTGGTCAGTACTCATGCCTCAAATGTTAGCGGTACATTGATGCCGATCCGAAGGTTAGGTCGGCTCGCAGCTGAGGATGAAATCTTTTTCATGGTGGATGCAGCTCAGACAGCAGGGTCTTATCCGATAGATGTAGATGAACTCAAGGTGGATATTTTGGTGTTCACCGGTCACAAGGGTTTGATGGGTCCCCAGGGGACTGGTGGTTTTTATCTACCGGCAGGGGATAAACTTCCGGCCGGTGCGGTACGGTGGTACAGGCAGCGAGTCCCATCTGGATCGCCAGCCCGAAGTACTGCCCGATCGGTACGAAGCAGGTCCTCTTAACGGCCCGGGCATTGCCGGTCTGCGGGCAGGGGTGAGCGTGGTATTGGAGGAGGATGTCCGGACTATAAGAAAGAAAGAGAAGAAACTTTTGGAATATATTTTTGACCGCATGGAATCCATGGACAATATCATAATCTATGGTCCCCGTGATGCTGAAAAGCAGGTTGGTGTGATTTCCTTTAGTGTACAGAAAATGAGAGCAGAAGAAGTAGTATATGCACTGGATAGAGAATGTGGAATCATGGTGCGGGCAGGATTACACTGTTCCCCTCTCTCGCACCGGGTTATGGGAACCGTACGGATGAGTTTTGGCTATTTCAATGGCAAACAGGATGCGGATGACTTGCTTGACGGTCTTAAACGCATAAGTCATCTGAGTAGGTAGGTGGTGGATATGTACATTGAGGAGATAGAGATTACCTTCATTGAACCCTGCTATGCCGATCCCAAAAAGCTGCGTTTCAAGGCAGTGTTTTTTCGTGATATTTCAGAAGTTTTGCCATATTTAAATGCGGATATTCGCAATGCACTTTACAGCAAAGAAAAGGACACCCTTGCCTTTGTCTATGAAAATCGAGTGATTAACTTATTTCCTAATGATATGTCAGTCATAAAGGTGCTCAACACCACAGACGCATACCGAACGATTGAATACGTGAAAGAATTGATCAATGAGGTTTACCGACGACGTTGCGAGATAGAACCCATGTACGAAAGGCGACGCCTGCCGTCGGTGATCGACATACTCAGAGTGCTGCCAGCAGATGAGTACAACTGCGGGGCATGTGGTGAACTAACGTGTTTGGCGTTTGCCAGTAAGCTTTTGAACGGTGAACGGACGATTCAGGAGTGCTTACCTCTCAGGCAGCCTGAAAATCGTGGAATAAATAGGGCGCTGTCCAATCTTTTGAGTGGAGATTAGGTAGTAGTCGGTTGTTATCTTTCCCATGCATTTATCACCAGGCGAGTTAGCTGTAAGTTTCTTTGACAACGCAGTGAACGGCATGATAATACCTGCTAGCATTCGCCTTTTTACATGGATGCTGCAACTTTCCTCGTTATTTCATGACATGGTGGTAAACTACACTGGGCTTAATGTGTCAAACAGGTTGTCTTGTTTGCACCTAATATTATTAGCAGTGTTTTTAAACAAGCTATCTACATCTTGGTATTTGATTTGCGCGAGCTCAACATCTTTAGTAGTATTCCCTTGTGGTAGGGAAACGCGGAAGGAATGATTTTATGCCCGAAGGGAACGGTTGGGAGCGCGAGAAGGACAGTGGTCATATTTTATACCGCTTCATTGTGGTTTGTGTGGTAATGACCATGCAGATCATTGCAATGATGATACTGCGCCAGACTACCCCTCTGTATCTGGAGAGTCTGGAAGTTTCCCCTACAGTACTGGGCCTAGCAGTTTCCTCCTTTCGAATTTTACCATTTTTGATTTCCATACCTGGTGGGCTTGTGGTGGACAGAGTGGGGCATCGTAGAGTTATTTGTGCCGGTGCTGGCCTCATGGTGGTCAGCGGCTTGATTATGGCATCGCTGCCATCAATTTTGCCGGTTATTGTGGCCCAACTTGTAGGGGGTCTGGGGCATATGCTCATTGTGGTTGCCACCCAGGCTTACGTGTCTGATCTCGCTCCTGATGACAGGACGAAATATTTCGGTCTGTACAGCTTCGCGATAGGTGCTGGATTCCTGATAGGACCACCCCTGGCGGGAGCTGTTAATGATATCTGGGGTTTTTCCATCTGTTTCATGGCGCTGTCGCTCGTTGCTGGTCTGGTAGTTGGTTTGGCTTCGCGTATGCAGAAAGCCAATGAATTTACAGCAACTGAGGGTACTGAACGCAGTCCTCTGCCGGAGTTTGCCCAGGTGCTGCAAAACTGTCGCAAACTCCTCAGTCAGCCGCTGATTCGACTGTCATTAAGCCTAAGCATGTGCGCGTTGTTAGTCATGACTTTGCGCAGCAGCTTCTTTATAGTTCACCTGAACAATCTCGGTCTGCCATCTACCCAGATAGGTCTCCTCCTTGCCGTACTGGGAGGTGTATCGCTGCTGCTGCGACCTTTCCTGAACCATTTAACCGATTTGCTTGGTGTACTTCCTCTAATATCGATATCAATGGCACTGGGGGCATTTGGTCTTTACGCAGTTTCCGTTTTGCATAGCTTTATTCCGCTGGTAGCAGCTACAGTGTTGTTTGGCCTTACTCCCACTTTCAGTCAACCTTTGAGCATGGTGATGATGGCGGATAGTTCTCCAGATGAGATTCAGGGTATGGCACTCGGATTCCGGCAGATGGCAAATCAGGTCTCGCTATTTACCGGTCCGGTCATGTTTGGCGTAGTAGTTACCCATTTTGGCCTGCAGGCCGCTTTCTGGCTGGCCGGATTTATTTTATTGGTGGCATCAGGTTTCTTCATGTTTATTCACTTCCGTTTTCGTGATCAACTCGAAAATTTGTGATGGATACGCAGCAAGACTTTACTCCGTCAACTTGCCTGCCAACTGCAATTAGGACAACTGGACAACTATTTGCTTTGGAACCAAAGTTGCGACTAATTATAAGATGCGAGGAGATAGTTATGCAGCAAGACCAAAAGGCAGAGTTGCTGGTGCGAGGAGGACATATTCTTTTTGACCCCACCGCTGACGATGGAGGTCTGCTTGAAGACGGTGTCGTTGTAATTGGAGATGATGGCTTGATAATTGACATAGGACCCTACAATGAGTTGAAGCCGAAATATCCCGAAGCGG
>CAZRFK010000067.1:0-10751 GCA_964599275.1 uncultured Clostridia bacterium | reverse complement strand
GTGGACAGCAGGGAGGTAACATTGCCACAGGCACCCATCTTGCAGCAAAACCGCACCCTGGTCCCAGCAGAATTACTACTCGAAATGTTTGATGTTGAGCTGTTGATCGAAGATAATCTTTTAAATCTCAGCACTAGGTAGCAGCTTAAGGAATATACCCAGTTATTAGAGGTGAAGCAGCGAGAATACATAAAAAATGAGGCTTTACAGGACCGGTGAGCGCAACCTGCTGGAGCTATACATAATAATATTCCATGACATAATATCGCTGCTTTTTCTGGTGTCGCATTCCCCACAGTTGCGAGGATATTTTCCATTCTGCAGGAAGAGAATCTGCTTGACGAGAAGCTTCACAACACATCAAGGATGAGGCCGTTTTCCCAAACACCCCCGTTTATGATGATCTGGAGATTAACCCTGAGCTGGTCAGTGAATTCCTGCAGAACCTGGATAGTTTCTGTGTCTTGGCAGGAGTGGTTGCCTCAGAAGTGTGATATAATGACGACTGAAGTAACGCTCGGATTGTACGAACTGAAATCACTTTATTTTCAAATGATGCTCATCACTAAACAAAATATTAGAGGAGGTATTCCATGGCCATTGTAGCTGTTAGCGTCAGTCCTGTTGGTGAGGGAGTCAGTTTGAGTGAGTATGTGGCTGAGGCGTTGAAAGTGCTGGAAGAGCGGGATGACATTGAGTATGAATTCGGACCGATGTTTACCACTATCGAGGGAGACCCCGACGTACTCTTTGAGGTTGTGCGGCAGATGCAGGAGGCGATCTTTGAAAAGGGTGCTGACCGGGTTGGCACCATTGTCAAGATGGATGACCGACGAGACAAGACTCACAAGATGAATACCAAGATGGAGTCAGTGCAGAAGAAAATGCAGAAATCCCACGAGAAGTGATTTGCATTGAAGCACCTGGGAGCAGTCTCTTGAGTGAAAATTCTCAGTGAGACCGCACTGGAGTGATTGGGGACAAGGAAGTGTTTTGAACGAAAGTTGGAGGTGGGGTCATGAAAATATATCAGGTTGATTCTTTCACCGAGCGTCCTTTTTCCGGAAATCCGGCGGCCGTCACTATTACAGACACAGAGCTGAACGATGACCTGATGCAGAACATAGCCGCAGAAATGAACCTGTCAGAAACTGCATTCGTTCATAATAAGGAGGACGGTTGTCAGCTGCGATGGTTCACACCCACTACAGAGGTTGAACTGTGCGGCCACGCCACCCTGGCTGCTGCACACATCCTGTGGGATGAGGGCTATCTGGCGGCAGAGGAGGACGCCCGCTTTCTAACCCGGAGCGGCTTGTTGACTGCGACAAAAAGTGATGGTGTGATAATGATGGATTTCCCCGCAGAAGTTGAAAAGGAGGCCGATGCACCGGGGATCCTTTTGAAATCCCTGGATGTTGAACCGGCGTATGTGGGGAGGAACCGTTTCGATTACCTGCTGGAGGTGACTTCTGAGGATATAGTCAGAAACATCGACCCCAACTTTTCATTAATGCAGAAGGTTGATACCAGGGGGGTAATTGTCGCAGCCCCTTCTCAGTCAGAAAAGTACGATTTTGTTTCTCGGTTTTTCGCCCCGGCGGTAGGCGTGGATGAAGATCCGGTTACCGGTTCAGCTCACTGCTGCCTGGGACCGTACTGGAGCAGTAAGTTGGGGAAAGAAGAACTTGTGGGCTATCAGGCTTCCGACCGGGGTGGATTTGTCACCGTAAAGTCGAAAGGAAATAGAGTGTGGTTGGGGGGACAGGCGGTCACCGTGCTGCAGGGACATATACATATGTGAGATAATCCCTTGGGCGCGAGCTGCATATAGTGAGCTCACGCATTGAAGTCCGATGTGCATACCACAGCATCTTATGAACAAGGCCACCACTTTTCAGCACCGGTGGTCTTTGTGTCGCTGTTGAACACCACCCGCACAGCTGTTTCATTTCAGCTGGACAGACGACCTGGCCGGAATTGTCGGGATAAATTTGAGGATGTGTTGGGTGATCTGCAGGGGTTGAAGATGTGGGTGAGTTGCGCTTACTGCGGACCACTCTCATTGACAGACCATAAGCGGTATCCTCACAGATATCTGCATATGTGATTCAACAAACCCCAGTTCTGAGATTTACAAGGCGGATTGTATTTGCGCAAGAGACATTGTGAGGGGGTAAAGCACAGCGAGCTTTTGAAAATCTTATAAATCTCGGATTTAATCTGCTGGGGGAGGGCATCGACTTCAGACAGTCTTGACTGACAGAGCCTGAGAAGAGTGCTTCTCCCCCGATAGTACGTATCATTGGTGCGATAGCATCTGCCGTGAAGCAAAGCGGCACCACTTCTTTGAGTTTTATGCTCAGACCGTATTCTGTACCTCCGGGTCTTCCCCGGTGTCCCGCTATAACATACCTGTAAAGCATCGACGGCAATTCCTCGGATTACTTTGACGGTCTCATCGGAGTGGATAATCGATGGTTCAGAAGCTGCACTCTGCTGACCTGGGCATGAGGCCTATCGGGCATGCACATCCCGTCCCGGATGATCTCCTTTGGAAACTTCGAGACCCTTACCTTATTTACTATAATGACAGCGCCAGGGGGCGCCCCTGTTCCGTATGATTCAATTCAGCTGCTCTTCAGCGAAATCTCCGGCGATGGGCAATTTATACCTTTCTCCGTTGAAGGCCTTGTACATCAGGAATAATGCCAGGATGACGCTTGCCGGCCACAGCAAAATCGATATTATCCAGCCTATAATTGGTATAATTCCGAGGATCATGGAAGCCACAAATATGGCTCCAAACACCACTATCGACTGCATGGCGTGAAATCTGACGAATTCGTTTTCCTTTTCGAGCAGTAAAAGTACCAACCCTGAGATCCAGCCCAGAAGATAGCACAGCAGTGCCTCCAGGTTCTCGTCAATTCCCAAAGCAGTTTTGGATTGTTCTTCAGGGGTTTGTTCTGTGGACATTGGAAACCTCCTCTCTATATTATATTGGCTGAGACCTATTATTCTTGGATCCAGCTAACTATCGAGAAAAAATTGGAACTCGTAACAGGTAGGTCCTTTGTTTTGACCTCTAATCTGCTTCCTTGAAAGCCTGGTGCTACGGATTCGAACAATGTCAGTTAGTGAAGGCATCTCTGTTTACGCCGAGCGCGACAAAGTCATTACTCGACCTGCACCTGACTGTAACCGGGTAGCCACGTACCAGCCTCTTTTTCCTTATGGTTATCTATAAGGTATTTGGGATTATAGTTTATATCCTTTTCGATGAACTTGCTTCTATATCCTTCTTTTTTTATCGATCATATTCTATGTTTGCAATGTACAGATTTTTATGGAAATCTTTTGTGAGTATGTTGATATTGGTTGCCTTCTTTTGATAATAACACTTTTGGCATGCTTTATTACCATTTTTTAGCGAGAAAGCCTCGCTCGTGACACGGGCGTGGATGAATCGCCATAAAGTATCAATGACCAACAACCTCCAAAATGGAATAATAAAAGCACAAGTGAATATAGAGGGTTGTTGCAGTTAATCCCCTGCAATGTAAAATATTCAGGGTATAGCTGAACCTGCATTGGATTGTATCTCTTCTTGCTGTGCAAGCAACAGTCTGTGGCTGTTAATATACAATCTGTCTTGCAAACAGCGAAAGCAACAAACAATAGACGTGAAGAATATATGCGAATCGATAAAAGGAGATGTACTGGGCTCAGAAATAGTGGTTTATACCGGCTCTAATAAGGAGCATCATATCAAACGGTTTGTTGAAAACCTTGTGACTAAGCCTGCAGATGGCTCTCATCATTTATTCCTGCTGCAAATTGCTTTGTCGTCAGCTGTACAACATTTAGTTTTACGCCAACCGTGGAGCAGCTCAGGAATCACCGGTCACCGAGATCAGGGTTTCTGATATAGTTGATGGAATATACATAGGTAGTTTCAAATTACCCTACTGCATTGATGGAGTTTCCGACCTATAAAACGTCCTCTGCTGCACCACCTGCGGGCATCTGGCGATAAGCCGAAGTTCCTCCAATGCCAGATCGGGTTGTGTAAACAGTCTGGATACGGTGCGAATGTGGCTGACTTTTTTGCAGCAGGTGAAGATGGTAAGACGTTTGTTTTTTATATGGGGGACCACACGGGGGGTTGTGTGAATCCAGCCCGGATTTCAGATGAGATGGCATCAACAACGCATTCCGTTGCTGAAAGTGGTATCAGTGCGGGGAGTTCCGACGTTCTGTTCAAAGTACGCACATCTTGTGGTCTACGTTGTTTTTACATCATTTATCCATTAAAATAATAATAATTCTGTTATAGCTGTGGTTTGCACAAGATCAACTAAAAACAGGCTGGAAGGAGTGTGAAGATAAGAAATGAAAAAAGATACTGGTAAACTGCTATTTGGTCTTCTGGTTGGAGGTCTGCTGGGTGCGGGAGTCAGTTTTATGGCTATGTCTGACAATGGTGAAGACTTTCGTGCCAGGGTGGGCGCCCAGGCCAAAAACAAATTACAGGAAGTAAGGAGAGATGCAGTTGAGGTCACCGATGAAATGATTAAGCGTGCGGGTAATACCCTGGAGAGTAGCAAGGAAGCAATAGTGAGGGGTACGCAGAAAATTGAAGAAATGGAAGATAAGTTGGAAAAGGCAGAACAGAAGCTTGTTCAAGTTCAGGAGAAGCTGGATGAGCACTCTGACTCTGAAGAATAGCCGGTTCCCAATTGACACATCTGCCGGATGAAGTCTGTAGTTAACTCTCTAATGAGCTTGCGCTGAGGTCAATTATGTGTTAAATAATAACCAAGGAGTCAGGATACCACTAATTAAAAACAACAGATATAGAATTCACCCTATATACTCTCAGCCGCTTTCATCATTCAAGACAGTCTCCGTCATTCTACAGTTTAACTATCATATTCAAGCTTAAAGGAGGGAGGAGGTGACACTCATGTGGCAATGCTCAGAGTGTATGTACCTCTACGATCCGAATTCTCCAGTAAGTGGAGATGAGCCGTTTGAAGAGCTGGCGGACAACTGGGTTTGTCCTCAGTGTGCCGCACCAAAGGACAAGTTTGAGGAAATTGGTGGGGACGACGAAGACTGAAGCCTTGGTGAAAGATGCAGAATGACAGAGAATTCAGCCGGTCCTCTTTCGGAGGAGCGGCTGAATCATGTTGGTACATCCGGCGTGGCTGAGTGTTTAAGAATGAGGGTTGCCGCAGACCAACTGTAGGTTCCATTACGCGCAGGTGAACAATTATCAAATCGCCGGATGCGTGCCTCAGGTGCTACGGTTTGAGAAGCTGGCGAGCAATCTCGCTTTCCACCTGGTTTTGATCCTCGTGAGACCAGATGCGCCTCAGCAGCATTCTCCCGCGAGAAAGGATTCAATATCCACACCAAGAGTGAGGGAAACTCGGATATTATGGGGGTGCTGAGTTCATCAATCATCAGGGCAGCTTCCTGCTGCTGAGAAAAAGCGGTTGAATGTGCCGCTTTTGCCCAAGTGAGCGAATCTTCTGCAGGTCTTGCCGGGTCATTTCCCCGTTCAGCTGCTTGGACCGGCACTCATTCTGCTTTTGTCGGAAGGCAGTCCACAGGCGGCGCGTTTCCTCGTCCTCCCGAATATCGTTTCTTGCCCCGGCGTGTTGTTCGAAAGTGTTCAATTTTTCGAAACTCTTCGGCAAACTCTGCTGCCATCTTTCCTGTCTCAGACATCGTTTATCATTCCTTTCTCAAGAAGTGAGTTCTGCCGGATCAGCAGCATCCGCTCATTGTCTGCAATACACTGAATCGGAGCTCTTTGCTGATATCGCTTAATAGCTCTTGTGAAAACTGCGCCCATTCTCTTTGAGCCGTAAGGTAGTTATCGATAGCTTCGTTGGCCTCCATTCGCTGCTGCAAGTCCTGCATATTGTTCTTTATCGCAGAATTGTTCATCATAGCAGCGGTGCGGGACATTCTCTGATGCTCTGCCAGCAGATTTTCGGCCTCGGAGTCCTCAGATGCTGCTCGCTGGGCTCTGACGAATTTCTGATATTCCTCGCGCTTTTCAATCTTTTCAGCCAGGCCAGCCGCGGCACGTTCAACTATTTTTTCATCACTGTACTGCTCTGATTGAGATGGCTATGCATTCATATCAGTCCAGCGTCACTTCCTCGAAGATGCTCTCCTATTCCCACAACAGCTTTGCTGCCTCCCTGATTCCGTCCAATACCCGGATCTCGCTGTCCAGAAGTGGCAGGGTGATCACTTCAGTGCCGAAAAGCTCTTTCAGTTCGCTGAGATGCTTTTGCTGCAGTTCGAACCTCCTGCGGAAGAAGTCCTTAGTGCAGTATTTCTGCAGCAGTACCTGATTGGCAATAAACATCTGGGTGTCTACCTGCTTCCTTCAGAGAATTGTTGGCCCGATACACCTCGAATATGGGGGTATGTTCCGGATAAAGCACGAATGCAAAGGAGGGTATATCGGGGTACGCAGAAGCGATATTACCGGGCAGATCTTTTTTGGCCTGGCGGTAATCGGGCGCAAAAAAGACAAAGAGGACCACGGGGGTGCATCCCCGGCAGCGTCTGCTGCAGGTAATCAGAAGTAAAGGTATTCGTCATTGAACAACCAAACAATGAACTACTCAAAAGCAATGAGGAGATGATATCAGTGGAACAATTTATTTTCTTTTCTGGAAAGGGTGGAGTTGGAAAAACTTCTATGGCCACAGCGACTGCAATGCAGTCCGCCCGTCAGGGCAGGGAAACTCTCATCTTGACCACGGAGTCAGCCGCCAACTTATCCGATATTTTCGAGTAGGAGTTCGGACGCCAGAGGTTCAAATTGACGGTGAACCAAATCTTTACACCATGGAAGTTGATCCGGACCGCGTTACTGAGGAATACCGCGAACGGATAATAGGGCCCATGCGCGAAGCCATGCCCGAAAGCGTAATTGAGGTGGTCGAGGAGTAGTTCAACTCACTCTGCACGACAGAGATCACCGCCTGCGATCTGGTGAACTTGGATACAGCAGCCCCCACCGGACACACCATTCGCTTTTGGAACTGTCATTGTGCTATTTCTCGCGTAGCCTGTATAATGTTGATAGACATATTCATGAATGCTTATATGGTTTAAAGGAGTGGTGTCCCACAATAGCACTGCTCACCTGATTGGGATCATTAAAAGTCACGATTATTTGTGGGCCAGGGCCAAAAGGCGTCGTGCAACTTCTTGTGGCCGCGGTTGTTGTTGGTCACGTTGCCAGAGGTAGGTGTGACTATGCAGGTGGTCTATAGATGCTTCATTCTGCATGGTCAGGTTGAAGGAGTCCAAGATGCCCCAATTGGTTATTCATTAAGGGAGCACAACAAGTCATCAAATTAGCACATATTGCATTGCAAACTCAATCCGCTGGATTATGCAGACCTCTTTAGCGCTAACACCTAACTCAATTTCCAGGCAGAACCCCTACTTTTAAACCCAGTGAACAACGTCAACATCTACTGCGACCGGAATTGGTTCTTTATAGCGAGCGGGTTCAGTGCACTATAAAGACTATCTGAGAAGTGTGCTCTGAAAGGGCAAATGTGGTCAACTCATCTATGGAGGTGAAGGGGTTGAAAAAAGAGGCTTTACACCGACTTTTTAAAAGGTTTGAGTCTGGTGGTTTCATCGTTGAGTACTGGGATGAAGATGAGCGCAAATACGGCAACGATACCGTTCAGGTCAAACTGGTCTTCAATGAACCTCCCGCGGTAGCTGATCTGCTCAGTGAGCCAGGATTGGCGTTTGGAGAAGCTTACATGGATGGCATTATTGATTTTGAAGGGGAAATGGAGGATGTTCTCAGCATTTTGGAAAAAGAAGCGGACGCCATACTCGGTGATGGTCTGATGGGCAGGGCTGCCGAATTGGCCAGTGATCTCAGCATGAAAGTGGATAAGAAGCAGCAGAAGGACGATATTCAGCATCACTACGATCTGGGAAACGATTTCTTTTCCCTGTGGCTGGACGACACCATGAGCTATTCCTGCGCTTACTTTCGTAACGAAAACGATAATTTGAAACAGGCACAGATGCAGAAAATAGACCATGTTCTGCGGAAGCTGCAGCTGCAGCCGGGGGAAAAGCTGCTGGACATAGGCAGCGGCTGGGGATGGCTTGCGCTTAGAGCTGCGGATAAATACGGTGTGCAGGCATTGGGGATAACCCTCAGCGAGGAGCAGGCAGCATTCAGCGAGGAAAAAGCTGCAGAGGCGGGGCTCGATGACCTTGTGCAGTTTCGCCTGCAGGATTACCTCGATCTGGACAAATCCGATGGTCCTTTTGACAAGATCGTGAGTGTGGGAATGTTTGAGCACGTGGGCAAGGAGAATCTACCCAGGTATATGGACAAGGTAAATGAGCTTCTGGCCGATGGTGGGCTGTCAGCTCTGCACAGCATATGTGGAATGCGGGAAGAGGGGGTCAACCCCTGGATACGCAAGTATATATTTCCGGGAGGCTATATACCTTCGCTCCGGGAAATCCTATGGCTGTTCCCCGATTATGACTTCCACCTGATTCACGCAGAAAGTCTCCGTCTTCACTATGCCATGACTCTGCAGCGCTGGCATGAAAACTTCCGTCAGCATGTGGATGAAGTGGAGGAGATGTTCGACCGGAGATTTGTCAGGATGTGGGACCTGTATCTGAGGGGTTGTGCTGCATCCTTCAAGGTCACCGGACTGGATGTTTATCAGCTGTTGTTTTCAAAGGGACTTAACAACCAGCTGAACCTTACCTTTGACCATCTTTACCCTCAGTCCTTAGAGTCTTTCGAAACGGACGACGGGTTATCAGTGCAGGAGTCGCAGGGTTGAACCGGCAGCAGCCGGGTATCTGCACCCCCGTTCAAACTCACCTGACTGCTTTCGTTGAACGGGGGTTGAGCGAGATTCCGTCCTTGAGCATCCGGATGTGAGACACGAGTAATCTCTGAGCTGTTCACCACTGCGCCTATCTGTCTTCATCCCCACGTTATCTTCTACACATTGGGCGGAGTATTGGTATGTGGTGTCTGCGCTGATGAAAGTATTTGCCCTCCCTCTGCTCACAGCAAGAAGGATTGTCTCGTTCCTTGGTATTCCTGCAGATGTGTCTGAAGGTTCGGTTGTATCTGCTGTGGTTGTTCCGGCTGTCACTCCCAACTGGCGGACCTCGGGCGTACAGCGGGGTTATCCGCAGCACCCCGACGACATGCTGGGCGGCTACAAATTCACCAATGAAAAAGACAAGGTATGCTTTGAATCTGCCGCATATTACGGAGCCACCGCTTTCATCAACTATAGAGGGGGCTCTATCGAGGAGCAGGTAATGGATATCACCGGGGGACACGGAGTAGACCGGGTAATTGTAGCCGGCGGAGAGGATGAGGCTATAAGCATCGGGTGGTCAAACCGGGAGGCACTGTCTCCAACGTTAAATACTTCAGCAACGCGGAGACCCTGCCCATTCCGCGCTCAGAATGGGGAGCGGAGATGGCGCATAAAACGATCGACGGTGGGCTTGTTCCCGAGGGGCGGAATGCCATGCAGCGGATGATAAATCTGGTGATAAACGGACGAGTAGATCCAACAAAAATGATAACTCATCGATTTGAAGGGTTCGAAAAAATAGAAGATGCTTTTTACCTGATGGAATAGAAACCGCAGGACATGATCAAGCCCGTAGTTGTGTGTGATGGATTATTGAAAGGAAAAACAGCTCCCGGGGCAGTGGTTTTCCGCCGCCCTGGAGCTGTTTTAAATTTGTAAGTGAGGGTTCAATAAAGGATGAACATCAAGATAGTTTCGATTTCGACGCTGAAAATTGCGGATTCTGCCTGTGCGGAATGAGAGTAAGTGCAGGATGAAGGTAGAGATTGCTTGAACTTCTCAGATGTTTTCATTTTTAAGAAGACGTTTTTTGTTTCCCTACCTTATATTACATTGGAAGTGGTCTCCCTAATTGCCGTTTCTCATTCATTGCCCTGTATAATCTTTTGCAGTCTTTGGAGGGGTCTCCGGTAAATGTGTAGCCAGGATTTATTTCTTCCATATACAGCCTCTATCGCGCTTTTCCCCTGTAAAGTGAAGTGAATTCTCTTTCAACAACTCAGACTGTACATGTTATCTTCATATATTAATATCGCGGTGTACGAGGGAGGTGGCACTCATGTGGCAGTGCCCAGATTGTAGTTACCTCCAGGAACCGGGCTCTCCAGTCAGTGGAAGTGAGCCGAATAGAGGGGTTTGTTCTCAGTGTGCGGTGCCGGAGAAAAATGTGAGAGATCTGGTGGGGGCGACGGAGATTGATTGTACGATTAAGGTAGCATAGTTGCAAAAAGTTGAGCTGATCTTTGCAGTGCTGGGGGACCGACATAAAATGTCGACAGCAGGTCTAAAGAGACATATTTTGTGGGTGCGTTTGATATTTTGACTGCAGATACTCGGGATCTGCTTACCTAATTTAACTTCTTGTTACAAACCACTCAAAGGTGTTGAATATGCAATGTTAACCGCCTAACATGATTGGTGGAATAAGTGGTTAGTAAATGCACCGCTGGACAGTTGTAACGGTCTTGTAAATTTAATGTAGCAGGAAGTAAGCAGTTTAGCAGGAAATTAAGAGTTAGGAACAGAGGAGAAAAAAGCTTCGATAACTGCCATTATCACGACTGATAGGCAGCTGAAGCTAGTTTCAGGTTACTTTGACGG
>CAZRFK010000066.1:0-10894 GCA_964599275.1 uncultured Clostridia bacterium | reverse complement strand
CGTCCCCACGTTTACGTGCGGCTTTGTGCGCTCAAACTTCTCCTTCGCCATTCTTTCTAGCCTCCCCAAATAAAAAACATTCCTACTATAACATTGTGCTTATCACAAAATCGTCTTTATTTTACATTATACAAAGATTGTACTGCAACACTTGACACACATAACAACTTCCGTGACCCTCGAAAACTACAGGAAAAACTGTATAGTCTGATACTGGGTTTTACACTATGGGCTTTAGATTGTTTTATGGGAAGCCAAGAAAAGTTTGGTTGCGGGGATGGGATTTGAACCCATGACCTCCGGGTTATGAGCCCGACGAGCTACCTGACTGCTCCACCCCGCGATAAGATAGGGACAAGTAGGAAATGGAGCTGACGACGGGGATCGAACCCGTGACCTCGTCCTTACCAAGGACGCGCTCTACCACTGAGCTACGTCAGCTCGGAATTCCCGTTGAATGTATTAAATTTGGTTGCGGGGATGGGATTTGAACCCATGACCTCCGGGTTATGAGCCCGACGAGCTACCCGACTGCTCCACCCCGCGGTGAAATTGTGGAGAGGGCTGGATTCGAACCAGCGAAGGCGTATGCCAGCAGATTTACAGTCTGCTCCGTTTGGCCGCTTCGGTACCTCTCCATCTATTCTGAGCTGGCGGACGGATTTGAACCGACAACCTGCTGATTACAAATCAGCTGCTCTGCCGTTGAGCTACGCCAGCCAGTGATTGAAATATTAAATGTCATGTTTCACTGACACAAAAAAAAGTGTAACACAGTCACCACACTTTTGCAAACAGCCATCTGAAATTGCCATCTCTCTCAAAACTGACCTTACCAATAATGGATGATAGCAATTTGTCATCGTGATTTCAAGCCCAACTTGGCCGGAAAAGTAAATCAAAAATAAATTGTCGATTCTAGATTGTAATATTCAAAATGCAGGATTCTACGCTGAAACCGGAAAACAACTAACTACAAGGAGGTTATATATTGAAAGCACTCGTAGTTTTAAACAAAGATGAAGCAACAGTCTCTTTTATCGATGCACAATCCGGGAACACTGTATCGAAAGTTCAAGTAGATACGAATCCTCATGAAGTAGACGTAACAAGCGACGGGAAAACATCGTATGTAACGAACTCTGGCGGTAACACCGTATCTGTGATTGACAATATAGAACAACAGGAAGTAGAGCGGATCTCTCACCCTGAATTTTCATTTCCGCATGGAGTAGGACTGTCTAAGGATGAAACTGAGCTGTTTATAGCCGCCACCCGCTCAAATCGTGTTTTTGTAATTGATACGTCTTCACTGGAAGTCACCGAATCAATTGCTACTCATCAGCAAAGCACCCACATGATTTACATGGATCCACAAAAAGAAACCATTTACATTCCAAATATTGGTTCAGATAACATCACAGTGATGGATGCAGATTCCAGAGAGATAATCACACACTTACCTGTAGGCTCTGGCCCAGAAGGAGCCGCAGTGCATCCGAACGGTGAATATCTTTTTGTGGCAAACCAACATGATAACGATGTTTTTGTAATTGATCTGGAGGATTACTCCCGCGTGGCTCGAGGCCGGTTGGGCGACTGCCCCATTCGGTTGATGTTCAGCCCTGATGGTAAATACGCTCTCATTCCGAACCGTCTCTCAGGCGATCTGTCCATCATAGATGTTTCACGCAAGCGGGAGATAAAACGAATCCGGACTGGAGTCTGGCCCGGAGGCACAGTATTTAATACTGATGGCTCAACTGCATACGTAGCAAACAACAAGACCAACGACATATCTGTAATAGACATGGAGGACCTCGTTGAAGCAGACAGATTCAAAGCGGGAATCCACCCCGATGGAATGGCCTTCGCTGAAATTCCAACCAACTAACATCAATTCTCCCCCGGGGTCTTGCTCCTGGGGGAGTTGTCTGACCATATTTCAACTCACTTCAAAGTATTATAGAGAACTCCAAATTGAGTCGCATGTTCCAGTTCGTCTACCATAGCATGAAAAAATACATCCCTTACTAATTGATCTGTGGTACTCAACTGAATATCACGATAAAACTCCACCGCCTCTAATTCATCCATGAGGGCCATCAGAATTGCTTCCTGGTAAGTATCCCACTCAACTGGAGCAACTTCATATGGCATTTCGTGTCCCGTAAAGTGCTCATACACTCCCTGAAATGCCTCCAGGTGTTCCAGTTCATCTTCATAAGCGTGTTCAATAAATTCCTCATGTAGCTCATCTGGAGCTTCATCCAATAAGCGTCGGTAAAAGTCGGCTGCTGTGGCTTCATCAACGATAGCCTGCTCAATGTTCTGCAGCAGGAGATCAAAATCGTGAGGACCAAGAATTGGCATCTGAGGGAGCTGCATTTCGAGATTACACTTATTCATAAACGGTCTGGACATAGCACGCTCACCTTTCCTTTATATCCTTTATTAATAGTGTAGCTGAAACCAGCAAAGATGGGAGTCAGAGATGGACATTACAAAGACCAGTAGTGAATACAATCTCACGTTGTAGCAGTGCGGAAAAATACTGAATGATGGGAACCCCATGTTCATTAGGGCTGCAAAAATCAAGGAACATAAGGAATTAAGAAACCTGCAGACCTTACTACTATTGTTCAGACTTGATATGTAAATCTCTTTGCGGATAAGGGATTTCGATATCATTTTCTCGGAACTTCTCAAAAATCGCCAAGTTAACATCACTGATCAGGATTGCACGCCGGTGAAGCCGTGTGGTCGTCCAGACCATAGCTTCAAGGTTCAACGCACTATCCCCAAATGACACAAATCGCACAGAAGCCGATAATACACCCTCGACCTCTTCCGCAGCCTCAACGATCAACTCCATTGCCTTACGGACATCCGTTCTGTAAGCCACTCCAACCGGAACTCGAAAACGAACTCGACGCGAATCCTGAGACCAGTTGACAAGTCTGTCTACAACCAGTTCTGAATTAGGAACAATTATGTCGATATTATCATTGGTACGGACAGTTGTACTGCGAGCAGATATTTTCATTACCCGACCGTGTGTATCGCCTACCTCTATTCTATCGCCAACCTCGACTGGACGCTCCAAAAGCAGAATTAGTCCGGAGATGAAGTTATTAACAATATTCTGAAGGCCAAAACCAATACCAATACTGAGAGCTCCGGCAATTACTGCCAGGGTGCTCAGATCAACTCCAACTATCTCGAGAGAAATCAAAAGTGCCAGACCTAATACCAAATACCCTACAGCAGTAGCCAAAGACTCCTGGACTCCTTCAGAAAGGTCCAAACGTTCGAGAACCTGCCGGCGGAAAAAACTGCGGAAAAATCCGGATACAACTGCTGAGACAGCTATTAGCAAGCCCAGAACTGCGAGAAAGGACAGAGAAATTTCCTGGTCACCCACCACAAATAGGGGCTGATAAATAACACTAAAGGCCGTACTGAACACTGAGACAACATCTTCTGCTACCCTAGCACGAAAAAAACTCAGGGGTTCATAAATACCGGTTATGTGATACAAGGCAGCCAACCAGGATCCAGCTATGATCAATCTAAAAAGCAGTGCGCCACCGCCATAGAACTGGTGGTTGGTGAGAGAAAGAATAATCCCCTCCTCTTCAGTGCTATCCTTTAGATGCTTTAACAGCCATAAGGCTTTACGCAATGCCAAAGTAACTGCCAGTGCAGCAGCCAGCATGCCGACACTAAGAATGACTTGACCAGTTTCCAATTCGTAAATTCACCTTCCATCCAAGGGATTTGGAGGATTTGAAAATGCTCTCCCAGACGCAGTCTAATCTACAACTATACTTCCACGCTCACTGCTTATTTTCCTGTTGAAAGAAGGAATTCGATAAACAGATTAAAAGCTTAAGCACAGGTTGGAAATTAAAATGAGTAAATTTTTGAGTCGGAGGGTTACCATGAAATCTTTGAGGCAGCAGATAGAATGCAAGCTGGGCCAATTTCCAAGTGTTTCTTTGGGAGTATTCCCGACTCCTTTGCAGCAGATGAATCGATACGGCGATCTGATAGGACATCCGCAGATTTTCATCAAACGAGATGATATGACCGGACTTGGGTTGGGAGGAAATAAAACACGCACCCTCGAATTCCTTTTGGGCGAAGCTGTTGAAAAGGGTACGACAACAATACTAGCTGCAGGCGCCCTGCAATCAAACTTGTGCAGTCTCACTGCTGCAGCTGCAGGACGATTGGGCTTGGAATGCATATTAATTCACAATGATGATCCCCCGACAGCAAAACAGGGGAACATTCTCCTAAATGCACTGAACGGTGCACAACAAAAATTTCTAGGGACAGTCAGCGAACGAAAACGAGACAACCACATGAAACAGGTAGCAAAGAGATTAAAGGATGAGGGTAAACACCCATATATAATTGAAAATAGCGGCTCAACCCCAACCGGCGCCTTAGGTTACACCTCAGCTGCCGCCGAACTGGCTCGACAGAATGACCAGCTCAATACATCGATAAAACACATCGCCATTCCCGGAGCCATGGCCGGAACGGCATCCGGTCTTGTAGCGGGATCTGCACTTCTGAATAGGCCTTTTCACGTCCACGTAATCAATGTAGAATACTCGGGCAGTACGCTGAATAAACTCATCAGCAAATACACCAGGGGGGTCTTTGAATTACTCGAAATGAAACCTCCCATTCCCATTAATAAAGTTATGACCATCCATAACCATGCTCTGGGTCCTGGGTATGCTGAACCCACAACAGAATCAATGCAGGCACTTGTAGAACTGGCTCAAACTGAAGGTGTTTATCTGGAAACAATATACACCTCGAAGACACTTGCAGGCCTGAAGGAACTCATTCAGAAGGGTGTCATTACCCCAGAGAAAAGATGCTGTTTTTGGCATACTGGTGGGGTTGGAGCATTGTTCGGGCAGTCAGCCACAATTGAAAAGTGGCTCCAACGACTTTAACGAACTCTGGATGTTACAGGAAATGAGCCAGCAGCTGCGCAGAGATGGCCACCAGAGTCAGGGCCAAGGGATAAACTGCTGCATAAGCTACAGTTGGCTCTTCGGAATCAGCAACGTCATTGAGTGCACCCAATCCCGGTGTGCTGGTCATCCCTCCACATATGGAACCGAGAGTGTAGATTGCATTGAGTTTAAAAACAAAATTAGCCAAGCCGTAAGCAATCAACATGGGAACTAAAGTCATGATTGCTCCCAGCCAAAACACGCGTAACCCGTGGGCTGATAGAACCTCAACAAGATCTGTCCCGGCAGAGGTACCGGCCCCGAGCAAAAATACAGTGAGCCCCAGACGATTGACTGCATTCAAACCTGAACTGCGAAACCTGCCTCTCAAAGGGCCCAATCCCCCTAAATACGAAGCGATAAGGCCAACAAAAAGAGGGCCTCCAGCAAAACCCAGAGTTAGATTACCCACCCCTGGTATTGGGATTGGAACTGTGCCCAGTAAACTTCCTATAACCACATAAGCGCTCAAGGAAAACATGTCTATCTCTGTCACCTTCAGGTTCTCAGCCTGGAAAAGCTCCTCGACATCAGAAAGTTCAGATTCGGTCCCAACGAGGGTACAAACATCTCCTAATTCAAGAGTGGTTTCGGGTTGGGCGAAAACCTCTATTCCTCCCCGTTTAATTCTGGTCAGCAAAACTCCATAGTTTGCTGTCAGATTCAAATCTTTTAAAGCACGATCCTCCAGGTCGGTGCGATTCATTATCACCCTTTTCACTGTTGCTCCACCATCAATATCCGGATCGAAATCGATTGATGTACCAAAAAAGTCGCCCATTTTTTCCATTTCTGACGGCCGTCCCACGATGACTATCTTATCGTCAAGCAATACCACTGAATCGTCTCTCCCAATAAAACTTCGACCGTCTCTGAAAATTCTGCTAACCGTGACGTCGGCATTCTCATCATAAGCCAACTCGTCCAACATTTTCCGGTGAACATCAGGGTTTTCAACTATGAATGTTTTGGATAGCAGCCCTTCTTCATCATCGGGTTCTGATGTTGGATGGATATCTTTTTCTTCATATTTACTGGATTCTCCCAATTCTTTATCGGTAATAGTGGGAACTAACTGCACGAAGAGCACAACTGCAGCAACACCGAATGGGTATGCAATACCGTATCCAACAGATGCAGCTGCATCCCCTGTAGCCTCTATTGCCGCAGCCAAACCCGGAGTGCTTGTTAATGCTCCAGTCATCAAACCGATAATGAGACCAGAGGGCAGTTGAAAAATCCTTCCGAAGGCAAAAGCAAGCACAGCTCCGCTTATGACAATGGCAAAGGCGAGGGTGCTGAATGCTGCCCCTTTTTTACGCAAGACTTGAAAAAATCGTGGTCCTGCCTGTAGACCAACTGATAAGACAAACAGTATTAACCCAAAATCCTGCAGCACTTGCGGTACTTTGATACCAAAATGCCCAGCCAACAGGGCCGCAAATAACACTCCCGAAGCTCCCAAATGCAGACCTCTTACTTTGATTTTACCCAGCATCAACCCTGCTAAGATTACACCGAAAACACCCAAAACTGGTATACTGGTCAAGAGTTCCTGCATTAGGTACGCCTCCCACAAAAAAAAGTGATTTGAAAACTAAATCAAAAGAACAAACTATTTCAAGCATCAGTAGAGTTTACTCTCTTATTGTTCGCCTGAATTTAACATTGCACTGCTAATTCATCAACCTCCATATCAGGAAAACTCTGATGCCTAAAATTCGACAAAAATCAACCAAATAAATTCAGAATCTGGTCTTCAAAAGAAGATCAGCCAGGCGTTCAAAAGCATCGTCCTCGGATTGGTCACCTTCCTGACACTCCTCAAGACATTTTTGCAAAAAATTCACCAGTACCAACTTTGTTGCCCCCTCCAGTGCAGAATGCACTGCACTGAGCTGAGCAACAATCTCTTCGCAATCTTTTTCCTTCTTTATCATTCCACGGACACCTCGAATTTGACCTTCCAGACGTGATAAACGGTTTAATACCTTTTTTTTGTTTGGTATATCGCTCATTGGTAACCCTCCCCCCCGTTATCTGATAAATTCAGGATTAACTTTCCCTGCCCAACTCGAGAACATTGAGCGGACAATTTTTAACGCATACTTTGCATTTTATGCAATGGTCATCTTCCAACGTACCCTCATCATCTGCATCCAGATAGGGCTGAAGCTGCATGGGACATACTTTTCCACACAGACCACATTCGCGACACAAACTCCTGTCAGTAAAAGAAATAAATTCATGGGTGCTTCTGTTCAGGTTTAATATCCTACCTAACTTAAAAGCAATCACCTGAGATACGCCCATAGGGCAAAAAGCACACCAGGTACGCGGATTAACCAGTAAAGCCACTGAGATTCCCACTACAGTGACGACGAGATAATTAAAGACAAAAACGTATCCAAGCTTATCCCAAAAATCTATGGTTCCCCAGTGAGCAAGGACCCTTATCAATCTAATACCCAACATGAACATAAACCAGCCCAGAGCCAAACCGCCCACTAACTTGGATTTCAAGAATTGTGGTATCTCTTTAAAGTGGGAATACGGGGTGATAATCCCATCGAATAAGCTTCCGTGTGGGCAGAAATTACCGCACCAATACTTCCCCTTTAAAAACCCCATCACCAGCAAGGTCAACATGATTGGTATCATTAAAAGACCTAACCGTGGATACCACAGACCACCGACTGCTACCAATGGTATCAACAACCACGAAAACCTTTTAGCGTGTGAATATATACGGTTCACTTTTTGAAACTCAGCCATTAATGATTCCTCCTCTGTGTTTAATTATAATCATATACCCCTAGGGGTATATATACAATAGAGCTTTCCCTCGTCTTTGTCAAAACAGAAGAACTAGATCACGGGCAGATGTGGTTCATTCCTGTAAATTGGAAAAGTTATACCGATTACAGGATTGTTCGTTACCTAGATAGTTCGTAGAACGTAATTTATAATGGGGATGAAAGGGGAGTTTTACATCTTGAATGTGGATAGGATCATGAATATCTTGAAAACAATGAAATCGCTCCTCCTACAGCGAGACAAAGCCGATATTCCGGTGACGCAACGTCCCATTTTGCCTGCTCTCGCCATTTTATCATTTCCCATTATTGTTGGAGAGTTGATGCAGCTGGCATACAAACTGGTCGACACACTGTGGGTTGGACGCCTGGGCACCGAGGAGCTGGCTGCAATGTCTTTTGCGTTTCCCATTATTTTTGTTGTAATCTCTCTGGGTGCGGGATTTTCCATCTCTGGCAGCGCTTTGGTGTCTCAGTATACAGGGGCCGAGCAAAGCGACCAGGCAAATCATGCTGCCGGACAGGTCCTGATTTTCGGCACATCGATTTCCACATTTCTGACTATACTCGGACTGCTCTATGGACGTTCCGCGTTGCAGATGCTGGGACCCGAACCTGAAGTCTTGGAACTTGCCTGGGCTTACTTCCGGATATTGTGTGCAGCAATTCCTTTGATTTTTATCTACTTCATTTTCCAGGCAACCTACCGGGCCATCGGTGATACGGTCACCCCCATGTTGATCAAGCTGTTCTCTGTCGGCTTAAATGTGATTTTAGACCCTCTTCTAATTTTCGGTATTGGTCCGTTTCCCTACTTGGGCATTACTGGAGCTGCGTGGGCAACTGTGTTTTCCAGATTGTTAGCGACAATCATTGGACTTTATTTGCTGTTTACCTCTTACAGAGGAGGCCTTCACCTGCAGACTCATCATCTGATACCGGATTTTCAAGTCATCCTCAAGATCATAAAGATCGGTGCACCTGCTGCAGCCAGTATGACTGCCCTAGCTCTTGCCCGTACTTTTATGACCGGTATAGTCGGCAGCTTTGGTACAGCAACGATGGCCGCCTGGGGCGTAGTCAACCGGGTAATGTCTGTCTTCCGTCTGCCTGCGATGGGAACCTCGCGCGCAACAACTATACTGGTAGGACAGCACCTTGGAGCCCACCAGGTACCTCGCGCAGAAAAAACGGCATGGACCTCAACTGCAGTTACCTTTGGCTCTCTTTTTGCATTGGGACTGGTAGGTCTGCTGGTAGCTCCCTTCATCATCACCATATTTGATTCGACACCAGATGTAGTTCGCATCGGTACTGAATACTTACGAATTGCAATTTTTGCATACGTATTTCTTGGCATTCAGCAAGTGTTGTGTGGCGGATTGCGCGGCGCAGGAAACACAGTTGAAGACGCAGCAATTAGAATTATCACTCAGTGGGGAATGCAGATTCCGTTTGCTTACTATCTTTCTTCTATCTTTGGACGAATTGGCATCTGGTGGGCTGTACTCTTATCCTATTTCCTGGGAGCAGGCCTTTCAATAGTTTGGTTCAGACGGGGCACCTGGCAGGAGACCGTCATAGATGATCCCACACCAGAGACGGGGGAGTTCGACTAATGTAACGTAAAAACGTCCTTACAACACGGGTAGATCTGGGTTCCTTGCGGTTTATACCCCAGGAATAATTCTCAGAATATTCTCAGTTATTTTTTCTTCTCCTAGGCATCATAAAGGAGGAATACCTGCATTCTCAAAAGAAGTAATTAATTTGTGAAACGTTGTCAAATATCGACCAATCTTTTTTCAACGGAGTGAGAGCCTTGATTCAGCCGAAAGATGGTGCAGGCACCTTTTTGAAGATGTGGCTGATAATTATTATGATGGGAACGATTTTTCTGGCCGTAGTATCTTTATCCCCGGGCAGGCCCCAGAGAATGTACTGGGGTTTTTTATTGTACGTGATGATCAGCGGTATATTCAGCTACTATTTGGCCAGTAACCTGCAGCAAATGCAGAAACAGCTTTACCGACAGAGCACCGAAGATCCCCTGACCGGACTGAAAAACATGCGTTATTTCCGCAAACAGATGAAACGCATTGATGCCGGTGAGGATGATGAATTCGGGGTGATAATTTTTGACCTGGACAACTTCTCTGAATACAACGAGCGTTTTGGTCGTACCGGAGGAGATGAACTGCTAAAACAGGTGGGAGAATTTTTTCTCAATCATCCTGATGTAGATTCGCCGACCCGTTACGGTGGCGATGAATTCATCTTGCTGTGTGCAGATAAGTCTTTTGAAAAGGTGCAGGAAACCGCCGAACATTTATGTAAGAAGATGACAGAATCTGTTTTTCGGGTAAAGAGTGAGGAAGTGACCCTTCAGATGAGCGCCGGTGTAGCCGCTCATCCTCACGATGGCAGTTCCCTAGAGCAGCTTTTTGAGGTGGCTGATCAGAATTTATTCCGCGCCAAGGACCAACAGGAAATGGTATACACTTCCGAAACCCCCGACCCTTCTGAGCAGCACCTTTTACAACCGCGCAGTTCAGTGGTAGTCCAGCAGGAAGGTGAATATCTGGACCGGGTAGCCAAAAAGACCACCCAGATGTACCTGTTGGGCAAAAGCGAAGATGTAGAAATCATAAAACAGACCATAGCTGCTGAAAAAGTGTTCAATATTGAAGCCAGTGAGGATGAAAGTTATGAGTTTTTCTACCTTCTCGAGGGGGAAGTGTTTTATCCCGAGGAGCAAAAGACCCTCACTCCCGGTGATTGTATTTCTGTTCAATCTGGAACAGAAGAAGCCTATTTCAAAACATTGACTAAAGTGACCTTTCTGGATATCACCACAACTGCTGCATTCAAAAGCCAGCAAAAGCAGATTCAGCATCTGCTGTCTCTCAACCAGGAGGTGGCTGAAAAGGACCAGCAGATCGATGAACACTGCCGCCGCCTGCAGGAGTTGAGCAAAAGAACGGGAGAGCAGCTGGGTCTGCGAGAAAAAGAGTTGTTTTCCCTGGGATATGCTTC
>CAZRFK010000065.1:0-10899 GCA_964599275.1 uncultured Clostridia bacterium | reverse complement strand
AGTCCATATGGATGCTACTGTTCGTTCTCTTTCTTCTGAGATAAGGAAAGAACTGCCCGCGCGCATTGAACGGGTCGTTAAGGGTGTTACGCAAGCTATGAGAGCTGATTATGAAATGGAGTATGATTACGGTTATCCTCCGCTTCAAAATGATGACACCATGACCGGAATCGTTTCAGAAGTAGGCCAAATTCTATTGAGCTCTGAAAACGTTATCATGTTGGAGCAACCCAGTCTGGGTGCAGAAGATTTCTCCTATTTTGCCGGTGAAGTGCCTGGCTGTTTTTTCCGATTGGGCGTGCAGAATGAACAGGAATCTCTCGGTATTTATCCAGGGCACAATCCAAAATTCGATATCGACGAGGATGCTTTAGTTGATGGGATGGCTGTGTTGTCAGGGATAGCTTTGCGATTTTTACAGAAGTGAAATATACAGAATCTTCAAGGTGGCTTATTGCCTCTGTGGGTTGGAAAACTGCGCTCATCTCTGATATAATTCACAGCAGGGAGTTATAGTTCTGAAATTCATGGCTGGGGGAGGGAATACTGCTGATATCCCGAGAAGATGCACATGAATTGAGCGAGGAGGAAATTGAGCGAAGAGCAGAATTTCTCTTTGATCCAGATGATGAACTGCTTTTTGAATGGCAGGTTCACCTTCTGGCTACTCGCAAAAGGACGACCACTCGTCTTGTGCTTGCTATGATTGTCATTTTAACTGTTGGCTTTTTTTGGGATGGTTTAATATGGGTCCCTTTAGCTCTAATCTTTATCCTGGTTCCATCTGCAACTTATGTGTTCCCAACTAGCTATATCTTGACAAAAAAGGGAATTCATCTACGCAATTTGATTGCTAGAGATAAAAATCGTTGGTCGAGATTCACGTCGTATCAGGTCTATCCGGATGCTGTCCAGCTCATGTTTAATCGCAAGACAATTCGCGGTTGGATACTGCGAGGTAATATATTGTTTTTTGAAAACGATGATCAGAAAGAGCGAGTTATTGATGTAGTGTCCCGATATCTGGAGCCGGAGAACAACGAAGCTGGTGATGGTTCCTGAAATGGGGAAAGTGTTCAGGAAAAGAAGAAATTTTTTTCGAGGTCAGGGAGGAATTAATGCTCTGGCCCCGAATATAACTAATTGAGAGCAGCCAACAGGTTCCAAACTCGGCTGTTCTGCTGATACCGCCCGGTATCAGTGAACTAACATGAACCTATCACCAGAGGAGGTGAAATAACTTGTTAACTCCACTGTTAATGGTTGCTGATATTGCTCCACCAACATGGGGCATATTCGCAGAGGAGATGGTAGTGCCTACCATATTCGTTACTGCCTTCGTCGCTACGGTTTATGTAATGATATCTAGGGCAAGAGCAGGAGAACCGATTCCACCAATCCGTAAGATAGCCGGTTTGGATGCGATGGACGAAGCCATTGGTAGAGCCACTGAGATGGGCCGACCGGTACACTATTCGCCAGGAATTAGTCCCATCACCAACGCTCAGACCATTGCTTCGTTTGCGGTTCTCGGATATGTAGCCAAAATGTGTGCACAGTATGATACTCAGCTGATCCAGACAAACCGTCAGTACATCGTTCATGCTGTCACCGAGGAGATAGTCCAGCAGGCCTATCTGGAAGCCGGACGGCCGGATGCATACAACCCTGATGATGTTCGTTATATTTCCGGTTTTCAGTTCGGTTACGCAGCCGGAGTCCTGGGGATTTTCCAGCGGGAAAAGCCAGCCGCAAATATCATGTACGGTAGTTTCTTTGCCGAGTCAATGATATTCCTCGAAGCTGCTAATCAAATAGGTGCCATCCAGATAGCTGGAACGGCTAGCGTTGCGCAGCTACCGTTCTTTATCGCAGCTGCTGACTATACGCTTATAGGTGAGGAGATGTACGCCGCAAGTGCTTACATTTCTAAAGAGCCCATTCTGCGTGGTACCGTTGTAGGCCAGGATATCTTCAGAATAGTATTGTTTGCCCTTATAGCTATCGGCACCATAGTTGAGCAGATCAACCCTGAAGATAATCCGGTAACGCGAATCCTCACATCGTTCTAATAATGCATTTGAATTTGAAGATTGTAGGGCTGAAGACAAGTTAAGGAGGTGGAAAAGCCTTGCGTAAAGAACTTCCTTTGTTACTAACTACACTGATGGGACTGTTTATATGCTTTTCTCGATGGTTCTGGCTTGGACAGCTCTGGGAACTGGACACCATTGCTGACCGGTGGAGGATCATCAGTGCTGGTTTTGCCTGTCTGGTTGGTGTTATCAATCTCACCCAGGTGCATGGTAAAAACGTGCAGAGGCGACGCTCTGAATGGCCGTATAGCCTTATTCTTCTCATAGCGATGTACGGTTACTTGGTACTGTCTCTTTATGAAACTGTAGAGGGAGATACAGCACGGTGGGTGTATGACGCTATGTTTGCTCCCATTGGAGCTGCTATGTTTGCTCTGGTTGCTTTCTTCATTACCAGTGCCGCTTATCGAGTATTCCGTGTTCGTACCCGAGAGGCGACTGTCCTGATGATAACTGCCGTCATAGCTATGTTAGGATTTGCGCCAATTGGTGATGTGTTGATCAGCGGTTGGGGTGACCTGGCACAATGGTTGATCGGAACACCGCAATCTGCTATGAGGCGTGGAATTACTATTGGTGCCAGGCTTGGTTCGATGGCTGTAGCCATGCGTATCATCCTTGGGCTTGAACGTGCACACATGGGAGGATACGGCGGTACAGGATAATCGCATTCCCTGTATTGTCGCTGGATCCTGCCTCGCGAATGGCGTATATCTAATCAAGAAACCTTTAACCACTTCACGAAGGAGGTGTAACAATGGAAGAGCAAAGCTTTTGGCATAAGGCAATGAATATAGATGTACGGATTATTTACACCATAATGTTTATCTTGGTAGCTGCAGTTATGCTTAACCCCATAGGATTGCCTATTCCAATTGGCGATGATACTCAACTGTATTATGAGGAGATCGATCAGCTCGCCGAGACAGGAGAAGTGTTGTGGTTGGATGCAGCCTTTGGTCCTGGTTCATGGGGAGAACTTGGCCCCATGGTTGAAGCCACACTCCGTCATGCTTTCGACCGGGGTATTCCGGTGGTCGGCATGGCCATGTGGCAGCAGGGTGGAAGGATGTTTGAAACCGCGATGCTGAATGTCCTCGAAGATCCAGAGTACGACCATATCGAGTACGGTGAACACATTGTCAACCTGGGTTTCCGGCCTGGTGGTGCTGCTGTTGTCCTTCGCGGAGCTACCCGTGACGTATATGATACCTTCGGTGGTGTTGATCACACCGGTCAATCGCTTGATGATATGCCTTTGGCCATGCGTGTTGAGCAGTTGGATCCTGATTATGTCGGTGCAGCAGTCGTATATGAATCAGGTAGCCCTGGGGCGATTGAGTATATCAACTATGTACATGAGCCTACTGGAATGACGTTGCACAGCGGAGTAATTGCGATGTCCTTCCCTGCTCATAAGAATCTCCAGGATGCCGGTCAGCTTACCGGTATACTTGGCGGTGCAACGGGTTGTGCGCAGTATGAGTTGCTCATTGATCACCCAGGTTATGCGGTAATGACGCAGGACGTTATATCGATCGGAATGGTCTTTGTGACACTTCTGATCATCCTTGGTAATATTGGTTGGTTGATGACCCGTCAGCAGGAAGGCTGAGAATTTAATTGGGCTAGCACGCGGCGGGGTTGCTGTCTATAGAATTTGACGAAGTGACAACTACCTGCCTCGCCGCAGTTCACCCGGTTTGGGTTCTACAGGCTGATGAAACGAGGAGAAAAATACGAGCATATACGTAGCGTATTACCGATAAATGATTTGAGTGAGCACCAAGGAGGTGAAACGTATGTTAGTAACAACAGATCCACAAATCTGGGTAGGTGCATTGTTCAGCATCGCTGTCTTTACCTATCTCTACGGAGAAAACCCGGCGTGGAGAGTGGCGGAGCACGTATACGTTGGTATTACTGCAGCTTATACTGTGGGATATCAGTTTCATAATACAATTAAGCCGACGCTCATGGAGGACATCCTGCAGGATGGACACTGGAGCTTTATCATTCCTGCTATAATCGGTCTGTTAATTTACACTAGATACGTCCCTTCAATCTCGTGGTTGCAGCGTTATCCGCTGTCCATGTGGGTTGGATATGGAGCAGGTATGGTTCTAGCCTATGCTGTGCCACCACTTATGACCCAGGTATCTGGAGTGGCGCGGACACTTGATTCCTTTGACAATATAGTGTTCTTTGTCGTTGCGGTTTGTACCTTGATATATTTCTTCTTCACCATAAGCCGCAGGAATCCGGTTGTCAAATACGGCGCCGTTATCGGCCGGTGGTCCATCATGGTTGGTATGGGTATAGCATTTGGTAATACGGTAATATACAGATATAATTTGTTCCTTGCGCGAATGGAGTATTTCCTGGCTGACTGGCTACAGTTGGTACAGTACTAACCATGAGGCCTTGCGTTTTGGAAGAAGATAGATGTAAAGCCAAGACGGAGAAAGCCCACTCGACGAGTGGGCTTTCTCATGGGATAATTGAGATAGATACCTTCCATATGTAGACCGTAGGTCCGATGAAGGTTTTAGGCTGAAGATTAGAAATCACTGCAATAAATTAACTATCAGCAAGGGAGGGGAAGCATTGGCTGAAAAGGAGGAAAACTTAAATACCATTTTGGCAACCGATGTTGGCTCAACCACCACAAAGGCGATCCTCATCGAGAAGCAGGATGATGAGTACAGGTTGGTCAGCAGAGGGGAGATGCAGACCACAGTAGAGAAACCCTGGGAAAACGTAATGATTGGTGTTCGCCGCGCGCTCCGTCTCGTTGAAGAAATGGTTGACCGAGAGTTCTTAGTCGAGTCGGAAGACTCTGTCGATCTGCTTAGAGCAGAGGATTTCGAGGAGGGGGAAGTTGACCACTATATTTCAACCAGTAGTGCCGGAGGCGGATTGCAAATGATGGTGGCGGGGCTTGTAAGTTCAATTAGTGCCAGCTCTGCTAACCGTGCAGCTCTAGGCGCCGGGGCTGTAGTCTTGGATGTAATTGCGGTTGACGATGGGCGCTCTACCTCCGAACACATCACCCGTATCCGTGAACTTCGGCCAGATATAATTTTGCTTTCAGGTGGAGTAGATGGTGGCTCTGTTTCGTATTTGGCTGCGATGGCAGAAACTATAGTTTCCGCCAATCCACAGCCGAGGTTTGGGGCGTCTTATAAACTTCCGGTTGTCTATGCGGGGAATGAGGACGCTCAGGATATGGTCCAGGCAATTCTGCAGGAGAAGCAGGATGTTCACATCGTTCCTAATCTTCGCCCAAGACACGATATGGAGAACTTGGGTCCTGCCAGAGAGCGTATTCACGAACTATTCATGAATCACGTTATGGCTCAGGCACCAGGATATGAAGACCTGATGGAGTGGGTTGATACAACCATTATGCCAACCCCGGGTGCTGTTGGGCATATTATTCATACGATGGCTGACAATTATGATGCCAACATTGTTGGGGTAGATATAGGTGGTGCGACTACCGATATCTTCTCTGACTTTGACGGAACCTTCACACGTACGGTTAGTGCTAATTTGGGTATGAGTTACAGCATTACCAATGTATATGAGGAATCAGGTTTCGAGAACGTTCGACGTTGGTGTCCTTTTGGGGTATCAGAGGAGCAGCTGTGTGACTGGATCAGCAATAAGATGGTCCGCCCGACCACAATCCCCCAAACCATGGATCAACTTATACTGGAACAATCCCTGGCGCGAGAAGCCCTGCGTCAATCATTTGAGCATCACGAGAGTCTTGCCCGTAAAGTTGAAGGACAGCAGTCCGTTGGTGGCTGGAAGCAAGAATCAGCCATGTTTAAATCAAAGGGTAAAAAGATCATTCAAATGATGGATTTGGATATGCTCGTTGGTAGTGGCGGTGTGCTCTCGCATGCTCCCCGTCGAGAACAGGCTGCTTTAATGCTCATTGACTCCTTTGAACCGGAAGGAATCACGCAGCTTGCCGTGGACAGCATATTTATGATGCCTCACCTGGGAGTATTGGCTGACACTCATCCAGACATTGCCGCAGAGGTGTTTGATAAGGATTGTCTGGTTCGCCTCGGTACTGTAATAGCGCCTTCTGGTACCGCACGATATGGTAATGCCTGCGTTACTGTTGAGGTAGAGATGCCCTCTGGTGAGACAGTGATCGAGGAAGTGAAGTTTGGAGAAATTAAGCGTGTGCAACTGCCTGAAGGCGAGATAGCACAGGTTACTGTCGATCCTGGTAGAAACTTTGATGTAGGCGAGGGTAAAGGTTCCACAGTCGAGGATGAGGTAGAGGGTGGACTGGCTGGGTTGATAATTGACGCACGTGGCAGACCGCTGTCACTCCCGGACCGCAACAGTCAAAGAGTCGAGAAGCTCACTGAGTGGATTGATGAGCTGGATGTATACCCGATGGATAAGGTAGAAGAATATCAAGAAAACAGCCCAGTTGCTGATGAAGAGGAGGAGGGTGAAAAACTTGGCTGGCTTGCCAGACTATTCAAACGATAGCTATCCGATACAACGCATTGTCAAGAAGCGTGAACTTCCCTTGCCCGGTGAGGTTTTGGTGCAGGAAGGTGAGGAAGTCAAATATAATACCCAGTTGGCCAAGATCACCTTGAAACCAGGAATTCCCTGGGTGGTTGATCTGGGTAGACACCTTGGGATTGACCCATCGGAACTAGAAGAGTGTATGCTTGTGGAGATCGGCGAAGAGGTTGAAACTGGCCAGGTAATAGCAAGAGGTGGTGAAGGCGGAGTTTACGGTATGAAGGAATATGAAGCACCAACAGGTGGTGTTATCGAGGATATTTCCGATAAGTCGGGTCGTGTCGTAATTCGCGAAGAGTTTGGAAAGGAAGAGCCACCGGTAAGCCTTGACGTTGCCTTTGAATTAGGGTGCAAGCCAGGAAAAGTACCTGAGCATATGATGGTTGATGTAGGCCAGGAGGTCAAAAAAAGTGCCATCATTGCGAAAAAGGGTGAACAGTCGGCTTTCTTCACCAAGGCTGCCCGTGCTCCTATTTCAGGCATTGTTGACGAGATCAATGCTGAAACGGGCTATGTGACTATAGCTAGACCATTTAAAGAAGTAGTTGTAAATGCCTATGTACAGGGAGAGGTCAAAGAAATACTTCCCCAGTTTGGAGCAGTTGTCGAAACTCAGGGCGTTAATATTAACGGTGTTTTTGGCCTGGGACCTGAGAATCACGGTGAACTGGCAGTGCTTTCGGATGATCCTGAGAAGAATATGACTGAAGATATGATTACCGAAGACCTTGCTGGAAAGGTGATTGTTGCTGGTGGTTTTGCCACTGACGAAGCTCTTGATAAGGCTCAGGAAGTTGGTGTCCGCGGCGTTGTCTGCGCAACTGCCAGCTATTTGAACCTGGTTAATTCATTGGGCGTTAAATTGGGAGTGGGAATTACTGGTCAGGAAAATATAGATATGACGGTAATTCTTATGGAAGGTTTCGGTAAGCTGACTATGTGGGAAGATGCATTTGATGCTTTCCAGCAGCTCGATGGGATGGAAGTATCACTGAACGGTAGAACCCAGATTCGAGCAGGAGCCATTCGTCCGGAAATCGTTTGTCCATTCCCTGGGTATGATGGACCTCTGCAGGAAGCAGAACAGTTTGATGAGGAACTCACATTAGGACAGCGTGTCCGCATTGTGAGTGATCCTCACTTCGGTGAATTGGGTAATATTGTTGAGCTACCGCATCAACCAGTTCAAATTGAGACGGAAGCATCCGTTCCAGTCGCGGAGGTAGAGCTGCGTGATAGCGGCGAAGTGGTGACGGTACCGAGGAAGAATGTTGAAGTATATTAGGGGTGGTCTTTACATTGACTAATAGATGCAGGGGGGCGATTTTTGATGTTCTATGATGAGATTGAACCGGAACGCAGGGATGAATTACTTGATGAGGCGGCCCAGTTAGTTGCACGATTTGAAATGTTCACTCCTGCAATCCTTGTAGTTGATGGATTTCGCCCCTTGTCATTTATTGCAAGTCAAGCTTTGCATTTTGTAGCACCATTTGCGAATGTTGTGACCGGACATCCCTATACTTCAGAAGCTGCCTACATTCTACAGGATCGCGAAAACCTGGACCGTTTTTTGGATCGTCTTGAGGAATTAGCTGATGAATCAGACCAAGATGATACTGACTCAAACAATGAGTGAGAGGATAAGTAACCCCTGATACTCTCTCGGCTAATTGAGCGACGAGGTGACAGGGGAGCAGCTGTATTAATCGAGAGGAGGAGATTGTATTTGGCGGATACCACAAAGCAGCAGCTTTCCAAAGATGAAATAAAGTCTATACTTGCTACTGACTGCGGCAGCACAACAACCAAAGCCATCTTGATTGAAAAACAGGGCGATGAATATCGGTTGATTGACCGGGGAGAAGCCCCCACAACTGTAGAGGCCCCTTTTGAAGATGTAACCATGGGGATTCGAAATGCTGTCGGGGAACTCCAGGAACTCAGTGGCAAAGAATTTTTGAGTGATGAAGGTATCATTGTTCCTCGAGAAGGTGAAGATCGAGGAACCGATCTTTACCTGTCCACCAGTAGTGCCGGTGGCGGACTCCAGATGATGGTGGCAGGCGTAGTGAAGTCTATGTCCACCGAAAGCGCAGAGAGGGCTGCACTTGGTGCTGGAGCTATTGTAATGGACGCCATTGCTGTGGATGACGGCAGAGAACCACATGAAAAAATCGAGAGAATCAGACAGCTTCGTCCCGACATGATACTGTTTTCCGGCGGTATAGATGGAGGGACAATAACGCACGTAAGTGAGACTGCTGAGTTGATTGCAGCAGCTGATCCTAAACCTCGGCTGGGGATTGGGTACCGGCTTCCGATTATTTATGCAGGTAATAAGGAAGCTCGTAGTAATGTGAAAGATACACTGGGAGATCAGGTTGACCTCCGAATTGTTGACAATATCCGTCCAGTCCTGGAAGAAGAGGTTCTGGAGCCAGCAAGAGAAGAGATTCACGATTTGTTCATGGAGCACGTAATGGCTCAGGCACCGGGATATAACAAACTCATGGATTGGACTAGCTATGATATTATGCCCACACCTGGAGCAGTAGGTTTAGGAATTCAGAATGTTTCCGAGCAGTATGAAATGGATGTAATCGGTGTTGACATTGGTGGAGCAACTACTGATGTCTTCAGTGTGTTCGATGAGACATTTAACAGAACGGTTTCTGCGAACCTGGGTATGAGTTACAGCATATGTAATGTCCTTTTGGAAGCAGGGCTGGATAACATCAACCGCTGGCTGCCGTTCGAGGTTCCAGAAGCGGATCTTCGCAACAGGATTCGTAATAAGATGATCAGACCCACCACGATTCCTCAAACCCTCGAGGAGCTTATAATTGAGCAGGCGTTGGCCAGAGAAGCACTACGTCTTGCTTTTGAGCATCATCAGACATTGGCTACTGGGCTGAAGGGAGTCAAGAAAGTTGCCGATATGGGAACTGCATTTGCTCAGGTTGCCGGAGGACAAAGCCTGGTTGACATGATGAACCTTGGTATGGTCCTCGGCAGTGGCGGTGTGCTATCACATGCACCCCGACGGATTCAAGCAGCGCATATGCTCATGGACGCTTTCCAGCCACGCGGAATCACCATGCTGGCCGTAGACAGTATTTTTATGATGCCCCAGCTGGGTGTTCTGTCAACTGTTCATGCCGAGGCTTCGGCTCAGGTATTCGATCGGGACTGCCTCATTAGGCTCGGTACCTGTGTTGCCCCTGTTCCGGGCGAAGATTACTATCGAGCAGATGAACTGTTCGGCAAAGATATAATGAAACTTACCCTACAGATGCCTGACGGTACTGAAAGAGAGGAATCTTTCAACTTCGGAGAGCTAAAACGCATTCCGCTCGAGGAAGGCGAGACTGTGCAGGCAGTAATTAACCCCGCCAGACGCTTCGATATGGGTGAAGGACTGGGCAGATCGGTGGAGGTCGAACTTGAAGGAGGGGTTGCCGGATTGTTGATTGATTGCCGGGGCCGCCCCTTGTATATGGTTGATGAGCCAGCTGATCGTCGTCAGATGAATCGCGAATGGAACGAAAATATAGATGCGTACCCTGCTGAAGCTATGGCGAAGTACGTTGAAGAAACACAGGGGGTGTAGCCAGTGGCACATGCATATACGCCTGGACTCAAGGCAGCAAAATACGAGACAGTTCGCAGAGAACGCCGACTTCCCATTCAGGGAGAAGTTGTTGTTGAAGTAGGTGACGAAGTAAAACCTGATCAGGTGGTGGCTAAAACGCAGCTGCCAGGGGATCCCGTAAGCATAAATATAGCTAACAGAATGGGGGTACAGGCCGATGAGGTGCCTTCTGCTATGTTAGTAGAAGAAGGCGACTTCGTTGAACAAGGAGAAACAATTGCGCGCTCAACTTCTTTTTTCGGCTTGTTCAAACACAATCAGGAGGCCCCAACTGATGGTGTGATAGAAATGATATCCAGTGTTACTGGTCAGATTGTGATGAGGGCACCCCCGATTCCTCTGGAATTAAGTGCGTATATAAGTGGCAATGTGGTAGAGGTCATGCCGGAAGAAGGAGTAGTTGTAGAGACGGAAGCCTCTTTTGTACAGGGCATTTTTGGTATCGGTGGAGAGCGCAGCGGTGAAGTAAAGGTGTTGGTGGATGATTCCTCCGAACGGCTAACCGCCGATTCAATTGACGATGACTGCCATGGCAAGATAATTGTTGTCGGCGAGTTGGCTAGCACTGAACTCCTTCACAAAGCT
>CAZRFK010000064.1:0-10958 GCA_964599275.1 uncultured Clostridia bacterium | reverse complement strand
AGGTTAATGCCTTTGAGACGGATGATGAGATTGAGGTGACCGGCGATGGCGGAATCGACATATCCTCCACCAATGCAGCCACAAATGCCCTCGATACCATTGACGAGTCAATCGATCTGGTCTCCACTGAACGTTCAACCCTCGGTGCCATACAGAACCGATTGGATCACACCATAACCAACCTGGAGGTGTCTTCCGAAAACCTCACCGCTGCTGAATCCCGTATCCGCGATGTTGATATGGCGGCAGAGATGATGGAATTTACCAAAAACGACATCCTGGTGCAGGCCGGTACTGCAATGCTGGCGCAGGCCAACATGGCTCCGCAGTCTGTACTTCAGCTTCTGGGGTAAGTTGAAAATGCTTTTAACGGGTACCGGCCGGATTTTCCGGCCGGTTTCCTTTACGTTGAGAGGTGCTTGATATGGTGGATGCAAGAATTGATAGAGTCGACAATACTCCAAAATCCCGCAGTCAACCGCGGGTAACCGGACGTAAAGATGAAGCCGTGCTACGCGAGGATGAACAACATCCACAGACGGAAACAGGTCCTTCTTTTGACCGCGAGGCGCTGGGCAGACACGTGGAAAAGCTCAACCGGACTCTCCGCATCTTCGACAAACACCTGGCCTTTGACATCCATGAGGAAACAGAACGGGTCATGGTAGAAGTGATAGACCTGGAAACCGAAGAGGTGCTGCGGGAGATACCCCCCGAGGAAATACTCAATATTGTAGCCCGGATAGATCAAATGGTCGGCGTCATTGTCGATGAACGGATTTGAGGTGAAGAAATGGTCAGCGGAGTATCTTTTGATGGACTGGCTTCAGGACTGGAAACTCAGGAAATAATGGACCAGCTCATGCAGCTGGAGAGGCGCCCCCTGCATAATTTGGAACAGGAAAAGGTCCTGCAGCAAAAGCAGCGAGAGATCTGGCAGGACTTGAACATGGATATATCCTCTCTGGATTCCAAGATGAACTCTTTGCGGCAGGCTGACTTGTTTCAGGCCCGAGAGACGAACTCTTCCCGTGAGGATATGCTCACTGCATCGGCCGATCACACCGCATCCGGGGCTGAATACCGGGTACAGGTTGAACAGCTGGCGGGGGCGCACCAGGTGGCATCAGGACAGTTTTCCCAGCAGCTGGAAGAGTACATTGATTTCGAAGGGTTCGATAATGGCAGCACCTATTTTGAAATAGAGACCGGTGAGGATCCTGTGCATGTGGACGTGTATGACACGGATACGTTGTCGTCTCTGCGCGATCGCATCAACTCCCAGCAGACTGACATTGAGGCCTCAGTGGTGGACAACCGCCTGGTGCTGAGTTCTTCTGAGACCGGTGCAGATAATGAAATAATCCTGGGGGGCGGTCCACATGATATCCTTGAGCAGCTGGAGATCTGGGATGGCACCTTTGAGCAGGTTCTGTCAGAGCCTCAGGATGCAGAATTCTCCATAGACGGCCTCACAGTGTACCGAAGCCACAACCAGGGGATAGATGATGTCATTGAGGGAGTGACGCTGAACCTGCATGATGCCGCTCCTGGCGAGACCTTTTCTCTTTCCGTGACACATGACACCGAAACGGCAATCGAAGCGGTGGGGGAGTTCGTCACAGAATACAACCAGATACAGGACCGTCTGTCTGAACTGGGAGGTCGCGGAGGGGTGTTGGAGGCGGATGGAACACTGCGCCGTCTGCAGAGCAATCTCCGGCAGCAGGTAATGAATCCAGTTGAAACAGATGACGGTGAATTTACACTGCTGTCTCAGATAGGAATTGAAGTTGACCGCGATGGGACCATGTCCCTGGATCAGGGGCAGCTGAGAGAATCACTGGGGGAAAATGCCGAGGATGTTCATCTTCTGTTTGATGCGCGGGAGGATGAAGGCGGTTCGTCAGGAGTAGCCCGCCGTCTGGATGATTACCTGTCTGGATATCTGCGCTACGGAAGCGGGATTCTGGATAGAAAAGACGATATGTATGAACGGATGCTCCGAGATACAGATAACCGAATAGAGTCGGTGCAGCGCCGCATACAGCGCCGGGAGGAAAGCCTTATGCGTCAGTTCACCGAGATGGAACGCATGCTTTCCAAGGTTCAATCACAGGGACAGTGGCTTGATGGTCAGCTGCAGAACCTGGAAGGATAATAAATAAAACGGCCGGGGGAGGTTTCACCATGCACAATGCTCAGGATGTAGTTTCGCGGTACCGCAGATATTTGAATCTGACCACCAACGCGGTCCAAATGCTAAAAATGGATGACCTGGCAGGCTGTGAGGATATGCTTCACCGCAGAAAAGAGCTGGCTCAAACTATCCAGTTATCAGATAAACAGCTGTCATCCAGTCAGCGGGAAATTGCCGTAACCATTCTCAAGGAAATCATGCGAGCTCAGGATGAGCTTCAGCAGGAGATGGCAAAAAAGAAATCTGATCTTATGGATAAGATGCAGGTGCTCAATCGCAGCAAGAAGATGGCATCATCCTATCATTCCGATGAAATGGGAGAACAGGCGGTGGCATATGATCGTCTGGGCTGAAAAACACCGGAGGAGGTTTTGCTTGTGCTCAGCAGTTTCAGGAACGCACAGAAACGTTATCAGAACACCAGGGTGAATACCGCCAGCCAGAAGGAACTTCTGATAATGCTCCTGCAGGGTGGGATCAAATTTTTACGTATGGCCGAAGAAAGTATCCAGGAGGAGCAGTTTGAAAAAGCGAACAATTATCTGATCAGAGCGCAGGAAGTGGTAAATGAACTGAGGGTGTCACTGGATATGGAACGCGGCGGAGAATTTGCCGAACGCATGGACGTCCTGTATGATTTTATGTACCGTAGACTGGTGCAGGCCAATACCAAAAAAGATGCCGAAACGGTGGTGCAGGTGAGGGAAATGTTTCAGGAACTTCTCGACACGTGGGAACAAGCCCTGCAAAATGGCAGTACAGAGGCTTCATCCGGCATCAATCAGCGCGCCTGACTGGAACCAGCTCTGATACCCATGACCGAGCTAAAAGAAATATATGCGCGATTGTGCCAGCAGGAAGAAGAGATTCAGAAGTGGTTTACCGGTGTGCAGGAAGCAATTGATGAACTGAACAGACAGAAGAGATGGCTCCACCAGCAGTTTGAAGAAGAAGAATCTGATTGACTATGACATCATATTTTCACTGCAAGGGAATGGAACAGGATGAATCAGTCGAAACTGCCGCCACAGGAAGGAATATCCAGGATACACAGAATGGCGCAGTGTCAGCTGGAGCTCATAAAGCAGGGCAGTTGGCAATCCCTTTTCGAACTGATCGAAAAGCGCCGTCAGATCATTGCAGATATGGAAAATCTCCACTGCAGCACTACGGTATCCCTCAAGCATCTCTGCCGGCAGATAACCACATTTGACGAAAGAACCATTGAGGAGCTGGAGGAAATAAAACAGGAACTTTTGCGCCGGGCCAATCGCCTGCGGCAGGCGAAGCAAACCGTTGGTGCCTACGACCTCAAGACTGATGAACTTCCCACAGCTCCCAGGTATATTGATGAAAAGAAGTGAAACTCACCAGCTGTATTTGTCCCCTCATTGTCTTTGTTTGGAGGATTTCTCTTTCCAAAAGGGAATAGTAAATATAAGTGATATACTATTGATGAAACAGGTTCGTTTTTCTGTACCTCAGCACGGCAATATAAATCATGGCAACCATATCTAAAAGGGAGTGGTTCTATTGAAAATGACCCTTCACGGTCGAAACGTGGAGATCACTGATGCCCTGCGAGAGTATATCTACAAGAAAGTAGGGAAACTCGAGAAATATTTTGAGTTTACCCTCGAACCCAAGGTGGTTTTATCAGTCCAAAAAAATGATCACAAAGCAGAGATCACCATTCCCTTGAACGGCCGGCTGCTCCGTTCGGAAGTGGAAACGTACGATATGTATGCTTCAATCGATCAGGCCGTCGACAAGGTTGAACGGCAGATCCACAAATATAAAACTAAAGTTAACCGGAAAGCCAGAGAGGTCAAAGACCCCCTGGTTTTTCAGCAGCTTCAGCAGGAAGAAGAGCCCGAGGATGACGAACCCAAGGTTGTACGCACCAAACGTTTCACCATGAAGCCGATGGATGTAGAGGAAGCAATCCTGGAAATGAACCTGTTGGATCACGACTTTTTCGTGTTCACCAATGCCCACACCGATGAGGTGAATGTGGTTTATCGGCGGCGCGACGGCAATTACGGGCTCATTGAACCGCGGTAGCGGTAGATAGAACAGAAGCACTAAAAAACAACACTGTAATTGGACTCCGACGGGGGCCAGTCAATAGCTGGCTCCCTATCGGCGGAAGGAGAAAATTTGATGTTCAAAGAGAAAGTGACTGTGGTAGTTTTTGAGGGCGGAGGCGCAGCCACCGAGATAGAAGAACAGATGCTTTCGGTACGTAAAGGGATAGCTCTGGATAACATAAAGAAGGCTTTATCAGTTTCCAATATAGATGAAGTTATTCTGTCCACCAACTACCCGGATCTTGCCGACCGGGCCGAAGCAGCTGGAGCCCGGATCGATGTAACTCACCAGGACACCTTCCATTTTGGACGACATCTGTGTCAGGTAGTCACTGAGTATGAACTTGACAACGTCATTTATCTGGGAGGAGCCGCATTACCTCTGGTGCGTGAGTCAGATTTTTTTGATATATCCAGACAGCTGCGCCAGTTCAAAAATGTCGTTGTGGTGAATAATGTTCAATCTGCGGATCTGATCGCCTTTACTCCCTCTGATGTTTTAGAACATATAGAACCGCCAGACAATGACAACCTTTTGGGATATCTTCTCCGAGAGGCCGGTCTGCGACGTATTCTGATTGAAAACTCCGCCCGGATTAATTTTGATCTGGATACTCCCGTGGACATGCTTATACTCGATGAATGCAGCAGCCTTGGGGAAAATACCAGAGGAGCTCTGGATGAGCTGAATCTTTCAACTGGACATCTGGTTGAGGCCATGGAGGTTCTTTCCACCTCGCAGCGCCCCTATCCTGAAGTGGTTCTTTTGGGCCGCGTCGGTCCTGCAATAATGTCAGTTATAAATGCTAATCTGGGTGTCCGTCTACGGGTGTTTTCCGAGGAACGTGGAATGAAGGCCCTGCAGAGGGCAGAAACCGGCAAGGCGGTGTCTGTGCTTGGATATCTACTGCAGAACACCGGCCCGGAGGAATTCTTCGAATATCTGAATCAGGTGGCAGATGTAGCTTTTCTCGATACACGGGTTTTATTTGCGCATATGAAGCTGTTCCCATCCGCCGGGGATCGTTATTATTCTGATCTGGGCATGGTAGCAAGGATCGACGACCCCTATGTAGCCAGATTTACCGAGGTCGCCTTCAATGCACCTTTACCAGTAGTTCTGGGAGGACACAGCCTGGTTTACGGCGGTTTATGGTCCATCATGGAAGAATGGGGCCTACTCAATCACGGTATGCCCTCTATGCCTACTTCGTAACATTGAGCAGGATTTTGACAGTAAAGCTCGAAATGTGTTGTGAGTGAAGGATATGGTAAAAGTGGGAGCAAGATCCGAAAATAAAAGTAAATATGCCCAGGAGGATGAAGGTCGTAAAGAGTTTTCCGCTCTTCGGAAAGAAATGATGCAGTTATCCAGCATTCTGAGCGCTTCTGTAGTCACCGACGAAAGCGGACACATCTCAGAAGTAAATGTGGTGGCCAATTGTGAAGAAAGAACGCGTCCGCAGATTGCTCGAGATGTTGTTTCACTGGTGGCTGTTCGCACGGGAGAACATTTATCTCCTCAACAGGTTACTGCTGTGTTCCAGGCCGAGGGGGATCTTGTGAATAATGGAGAATCACGTCCACAGTTGAAAGGTTTTTCTGTCAGCTATGATGAAGAGAGGTTTTCCATCTCGGTTGCTATGCAGCTGGCTGAAAAAGAAGTGAAAGGCTTTCATGCTCTGCCTGTAACTCAACCCGAAAGCCGGGATCTCATTAGGGGAGGAGCCGAGGCATCTCTGCAGGCTGTTAACAATTTGCTTGCTGAGGATGGAAAAAGATTTTTAGTGGAGGATATTGCTCTGAAGAATTTCGCAGAAGAAAAAGTGATTTTGGTGGCGGTATCTGTTTATCCAGACAATGGAGCAGGGACCCTGGTTGGGACGGCCCGTATAAAAAGGGATGTATTGGATGCATCGGCCAGGGCAGCTCTTGATGCCATAAATAGAACTTTCACCCTGCGTCTTTAATTGAACAACAACATCTATTGTTGATTTTGATGGCGTCCGAGCCGGGAGCGGAGCCCCCGATTTGCTGTTAGCGAAGGCAAACAATACTGGTATGAGGGGGCGTTAATAATGGCTAAGCTCGTAAAGATTTTGATGGCACTGGCAATGTTGCTTCTGGCTGGTGGAGCCAACCTGCAAGTCAACTGATAAACTGACTTGGGTTGTTTGCTTATAAGACGGCCCGGACGCCGAATATTATTTTCGTGGGGCGGGAGGAGTGTTTCGTGGCTTCTGAAGGGGCAGAGGAAGGAAAATCGTTACAAGATACGGCACCGATGGAAGCTAGAATTTTTGCGGTTGCTGCTATTGTGTTGGCAGCAGGAATTGCTTGGATTTTCCGTGATCAGTTTTTCGATATAAACGATTGGACAGGAGTTTTATTTTTTCTGGCTGTGGTGGCCGTCACCGAAACAATGCCCATAGAATTGCCTCGCTTTAAAGGAACTGTTTCAGTGAGTTTTGCCATGTGCTACTCGTCGGTTTTGATTTTTGGCCCGTTCACAGGTGCGCTAATTACTTCTCTGGGCTCGATCCGAAAACAGGAAATTTCTGGTGAAGTGTCCTTGCTGGCGGTATTATTTAACCGCGCACAGCTGTTTCTGGCTGCTTTATCGGGTGGGGTTGTTTTTTTTGCTTTGTCCGGCTCTTTTACTGTTGGTAACCCTGTAGCGACTGCAGCTTCGACTTTGATAGGAGGTACTGTTTATTTTGCCATAAATGTACTTGCTACGGTGGGATACCTGGCTTTTAAGACGCGAAGTTCTTTTTTCTCGCTGATTTTTTTAGATATCAAATCCATTGTCCCCGGTTATCTGGGACTTATGCCAATTGCGTATTTGAATGCAGCAGTTTATGAAACAGTTGGGGAAATAGGAGTGATATTTTTCCTGCTGCCCCTTCTGGTTGGTCGGTATGCTTTCCGGATGTACAGTGAACTGCAGGGAGTGTTTGTCAGCACAATAAGTGCTCTTGCTGCAGCTTTGGAGGCTCGCGACTCTCATACATCCGGTCATGCTGAACGGGTATCTCAGGTGGCCGTCGACATCGCAGACAGAATGGGATTGGATGAGGAACAGCAGGAACTGCTGCGCTACGTATCCATCCTGCACGATATCGGAAAAATAGGAATTAAGGATGATATTTTACGCAAGCCTGGTAGATTCACCCCGGAAGAAAGAAGTGAGATGAAGAGGCACTCTGAAATTGGCGCCGATATCCTGCGTAATATCAAGGCCCTGCGGGAAGGATCCTCTTGGGTTTTGTACCATCATGAGCGTTATGATGGTAGTGGATATCCCAGGGGACTTGAAGTCGATGAAATACCGCTGGAGGCGCGCATTTTGGCGGTGGCTGATGCTTTTGATGCGATGTTGTCAAAGCGCCCTTACAAACGCTCCTTGAGCCTGGAGGAAGTAAGGGAAGAACTGAGAGACTGCAGTGGCACCCAGTTTGATCCTGAAGTGGCCGAAGTCTTACTCGAGCTGACTGAGGACCCGAATTACGTCCAGCACGAGTCCTACCTGCAGCAGGCTGCAGCTGCTGAGGACAGTGGTCCTTCGGAGGAGGATAGTTGATATGATGCTGAGTGCTGTTGCGATAGCGGTATTGCTCGGTTGGATTCTGGGAGGCTCCATTAACGATCTGGTTGAGCTGCCCTTTGCTCGCGTGGAGGTGCTTACGGCTGCTTTTGGTATTCAGTTGTTTATGCATTTTGCTGCCGGACAGGTGCCTTCCGGTATCACGGTATGGGCATTTGGTCTTCATCTTCTGTCTTACGGTTTGATTTTTTATGTGATGTGGCACAACAGAAACCTTCCGGGTATGCCCCTGATCGCGGCGGGAGTCCTGTTGAATATACTTATCATCATTGCCAACGGTGGTATGCCCGTTTCGCCTGAGGCATTAATGGCCACGGGACAGGGACATCTGGTGGACATACTGGAGTCGGGTGGCTCAATGAGACATCAGCTGATGGACTCTCAGACTGCGTTATCCTTTCTTGGTGATCATTTGACCACACCTGATTGGTTCTGGTCTCCAACGGTTTACAGTCCTGGAGATCTGGTAATGATTGCCGGTCTTTTCTGGTTAGTTCCTGCAGCCATGCGGGGAAATTATGGAGGATTGCTGAAAAATTCAAGATTTAGTGAGGAGAAGTGACAGGTGACGGCAAACAGCAGCGGTAATTCAGGAGCAAATCAGCAGACGGAAATGCAGAGACTGTTGTTCCCCGAGGAACCCCGAGGGTATTTTTCGATAGATCTGCTCATCTTATATGCGATTTTTTCTCTGATATATCTGGGGTTTTCTGCTGTATTTGGTGTGGCAAGTCCAGATATCATAACCTATCCGCTGAGGGGGATAATATCCAGTCTGGGAATTTTTCTGCAGGGTACGACAGTATTTGTCATCAGCTACATCTATATCATTCGCTATGCTGGTGACGATATCGGATGGTGGTATCCATCGCGTATGCAGCAGCATGAAGCTCCGCAGGCTACCCTGATGAATAAACTGACCTGGATTGTGTGGGGTGGCCTGGGAACCTGGGTGCTCTCAACGGCAGGAGTCAGGGCAGTGCTTCTGTCCGTAGAGGAGTACCTGGAGTTTAATCTCTGGGAAGTGGGCCTGTTGGGTGAGGTGATTCAGACCGCACGTGACACCGGAGCAACCTTCCCTTTGATTCTTTTGATACTGGGAAGTCTGGTTGCTGCTCCACTGGGCGAGGAACTGCTGTTCAGACGTACTTTTTATCAGATAATAATAGAAGGACTGGGAGGCAAAACGCTTGCCGTTTTGGGGAGCGGATTGATGTTTGCTTTTACTCATGGTGAACCAATTCCCATGTTCAGAGCGGCGGTGGCGGGAATTATTTTTGCTTTTGCCTATCACAAGACCCGGGCATTTCTGGTTCCGCTGCTTATGCATTTTGTGTTTAACCTGATGGCGGTATTGACTGTGCTTTACGAGCTGAGTCCCTGGTTGATGCCTTAAGCGGTGCAGGAAAGGAGAAGATTGTATTATGAGCAAGCAAAAAGAAACCAGACCTTCGTGGGATGAATATTTTTTACGTATTGCTCAGGTGGTTTCCAGTAGATCTACATGTCCTCGTCGCTCGGTGGGAGCTGTGTTGGTCCGGGGGCGTCAGATATTGAGTACGGGATACAACGGAGCTCCACGCGGATTATCTCACTGTACAGAAGCGGGTTGCCTGATGCAGGACGGCCACTGCGTTCGCGCATCACACGCTGAAATGAATGCGATAGCGCAGGCTGCCATGCACGGGGTTGCGGTCGAAGGGGCGACCCTATACTGCACTGATCGTCCCTGCCTGATCTGCACCAAAATACTGATTAATGCCGGTATTGAAAAAATTGTTTACTGGCGTCAGTATCATGATAAGGTCGCAGAAGAAATGCTTTGTCAGACGGGAATACAGGTTATCCAGATGGATCCTGGAGAAGAATAGTAATAATTGTAGAGTTTTCATTCCATTTCCACATCTGATCCCCATTTTTTGTGTTATACCTTCTTTGTCTTCTCTCCTAGAAATTTAACCCATTTGATCAAAAAACTGCTGTTTTGGAACGCTGCTTATTTTGTATATTCACCTTCTTTTTGTGGGAGCCTTTTCAATGCACGCGAGGAGAACAAGGGAGGTGAATTGATGACACACATGATGAACAATCAGAACCAAACAAATTTGACGGATCAGGAAGTACAGCGTCTCCGTGAGCTGGTAACCCGTCAGGATATGGAATCTCAGAAGTTTCGCACGTACTCGGAACAGTGTCAGAATCCTGACCTTCGAAACTATTTCAACCAGTGTGCACAGCAGGCAGATCAAGCGAAACAGCAGTTGTTGAGTCATCTAGGATAACAAAAAGGAGGTGTAACTCTTGATTAGAGATCGTGAAATGGCGCTCGACGCCATCGAAACTTGCAAAGAAGATTCAATCCGTTTAACACAGGCAGTTTGCGAAACAAGCAATCCCAGCTTACGTCAAACGTTCAAAAGCCTGCGAGATCAGCGTGAACAGGCACATCATCAGGCATATGAAATGGCTTCACAGCATGGTTGGTATAGACCTTCTGGACCTGCAAACCCGCAGGAAGTTCAAAGAATTCGCTCGGAGTTTGGCGGGATGCAGGGTCAGGGACAGTATGGGCAGACCGGAGGCTACCAGACCCAGCAGGGATTCCAGGGCGCTGGCGGGGTTTATCAAACCCAACAGACCTCAGGTGCCAGCCAGTATGGCACAGCTGGTACTCAGCAGGGTTACCAGTCCCCAACAGGAGGATATCAGACAGGACAACGATACGGAACACAACAAAACTACCAATCCCGGGCTCAAGGCAACACCGGTTCCAACTATATGAGGCAGCAGACCGCATCACCATATAAATCCGGTCAGCAGCAGTTTAGATCCGGTGGATATGGCAGGCAGCAAAGCGGTCAGTACGGGTCTGGACGAGGTCAGCAATACCAGTCCCGGGCTCAAGGTAACACCGGTTCCAACTATATGAGGCAGCAGACCGCATCACCATATAGATCCGGTCAGCAGCAGTTTAGGTCCGGTGGATACGGCCAACAGCAGAGCGGCCAGTATGGTGCAGGACGGGGTCAACAGAATCAGTCTGGCGGCCAACAGGGTGCCG
>CAZRFK010000063.1:2244-11063 GCA_964599275.1 uncultured Clostridia bacterium | reverse complement strand
ATTTATCGCCAGAATTCAGCGGTGATACCAGACAGATGATACCACCAACTATCCTAACAACACCCTCTACCGCTGGTAGATCGTCCTGCAGTTAGCCGTCTAAATGGATGTCATTCGTTGGAAATGGCGTTGGTGCACACCCGTTTTTGACAGGATACGGATAAGGTCATCAACTGAGCTGTTTAACTCGCGTGCTAAGACCGGTATATAGGTGATGTCGAGATGTCAGGCTTCATTGGACCCGGATCTTAACCTCAACATCAATTCTTCTTCCCTCAGCCCCCGGTCCACAGCTGAACTTACTAGTCATGCTGCCTGGCACAGCCCTGCGTGCGGTGCCTCAGATCTCGATGCTGCAGAGCGTATACTATTAACTTCTCGCATTCAGAAAGCAAATCAGTACGAAGAGATGTTAGCCCAAAGTTTCGGCAGATGAAGCGAGGTTTGATAATGGAAGGACCTCGCGTGACTGTCATGAAGACAGCCGACTTGCCTTGTTGGATGTGGTTTCCATGATGGATATTCATGTGGCAGGGCCGATTCTGCCTTTGGTGCAGGACATATAGGACACGCTGAAATGTGGTTCGGATGAGAGGTCGATAAATTGAATGAGTCCGGGTACCAATTCTTGGAGGGATTGCTGCGACAGACAAATATAACCTTTATGTGAACGTAAAGATTGTGGTTAAATTGGGATAAGAAAGCAAACAGAGGTTGAGATAACATGTCAGGACAACAGGACAGAGAACTGATGAAAATAGGTGAGGCCGCGGAGGAAGCGGGGGTAAGCAGGCGCACCCTGCGTTACTATGAGGAGCTGGGTCTGCTGCAACCCACCAAACCCAGTGATGGAGGGTTTCGACGGTACAGCACAGAAGACCTGCACCGGGTGCGGGTGATTGCCACCTTCAAGCAGTTGGGCTTTTCACTGCAGGATATCAAACCCATCCTGTGCATTGAGCCAGAAGAGGACGCCAAAGCCGAACAACTGCGGTACAGTCGAAAGATACTCCAGCAGCAGTTGACAGAAATCAACAGCCGCCTGCAGGAGCTGAACCAGCGGCGAGATCAAGTCAAAGATGCTTTACAGATTCTGACCGAATGTCGGCAGTGTTCGGTTAAGAGATGCCCATCGGATTGTTCTAACAGGGAAGCATTTCTGTGCAGCAGCGGTGGGCGAGAGGAGTCTCAGGAGGAGGAGAAGTGAAACATGAGGAATTTGAACACTGACAATATTATTTCCGCACTGCAAGAGCGGGTTGATGAGCTGGAATCCCAACCGGAACACCGGTGGGAAAATGGAGAGGCAGGATATGCGACTGATGCAGGGGGTAGGGCGGCGTTCAAAGTGGGCGTGGCCAACTGCACCCTGGACTTCGATCTGTGGAAGGGACTGCGTAATCCGGCGGCATTGGGACTGCATCCGGTCGGATTGGAACAGATCTGGGAATATTATGCGGGCAAACGAGTTGACTCCACGGATGAGACCGGCAGGCGCACGATGTTTCGGGTGCCAAAACCGTATGCTGTGGCTCAGGAGATGTTCGGGAGGGCTGTCATCATCTCCGTACAGCTTCCATTTTCCCCGAGTACGCTCGGTGAATATGCTGAGGTGATCCGGGAGGGCCGGACAGCTCCCGATGTGAATTTCGGCCAAAAAGCGGGAGAATTGAGTAATCTTTTGGATGGGGCGGTGACCAGACTGGCCTACAATCTCATCGATGGCGAACGTGCGGTGATTCCCATGAACAGCGAGAACGTGCGAGGGGTGACCGAGGAAGCTGTTCCCGCAACGCACAAGGGCAGCGCGCATGGTCCCAGCAAGGGGGGGAATTATCCGCAGAAAAGCGTGGCGGTGTTGACGGGTCTGGGTCAGTTTGGGTTGTCCCGGCTGGTGATGCGGGATGAATTGGTTGACGGTGAAGTGAGGCGTTTCATAGGTCCGCTCCGATCGCTGGTAGTTTTTGACACCCAATCTCCCGTAAGGGATGGTTCCGGAGGAGTGTTGAACCTCACAGAAAAGTGGCGCAGTGCGGCACTTCAGCTGGCCGACTTCACTAATAACGACGGCCAGGTTGACCAGTACAGGTTCTGCACCGGAGTGTCGGACAATCCATGTTCTGCCTGCATTGAGCACTGCCCGCCGGGGGCACTGGCAAATTCTGCACCGGGCCCGGACGGACAGTACGCAGAGAAGGTAGCGCGTCAGCTGCACCGATTCTCCGACGGGGAACTGCAGTTTGACCACGCCACCTGCTGTGATGATAGGGGACAGATGGCCTCGCTTTATGATGGTTGGGTATGTGGCCGATGTCTGTGCATGTGCGGCCACGCTGGACGTCGACGCCGGTTGGCAGCGGAGAATTTTGAAAAACTGCAGAGGATGCCGGAACTGCTCGCTGACAGATGAGTTGAATTGATATCTGCTGCAATGATAGTGCGCAGGTAATGTAGTGATGCAGATGAAGCAATTTCTTCTTATATGCCGGGGGATCGGCAGGTAGACGGCGTCTACCTGAAGGCCACCGGTCAGGCAACCGGCTTCTGGGTGAAATGTGCACCCTGGGCCGGAAAAAATGCTTTGAACAGATGGGGGAGTGATTGAGGTGTGCGCTTTCATGAGCGGAGAACATCCTCCGCAGCAGTACCGCCAGGCTTTCGAGCGGAGCCGAAGCAGATTTCGCTCAGATGATCCGGCTGAGATGGCGCGGCGGGCGGGAGGAGAGTTTAAGCCTGAGCGTTCAGTGATTGATTTATGCAGCTTGGGCAGATGCCTGCGGGTGACATATCCCGGGGGGAAGGTCTATTTTCGCGATTCCGGTGACCAACCCATGTGGCAGTGGAGGCTGGTAGCCCTGAACTACCTGTGTCGGGCTGACGGTATCCCACCCTCGAGTGAGTTGGTGGCTTTCCGTCAGCTGGACGGGGGTAGGGCTTACCAGCACGCTTTCGTGAACAGGACTGTCGGACGGTTGGGTGAGCTCATAGATGAGCATCCGCCACGGCTCCTTCAGAAGGCTCTGCAATCAATGGGAGGTTCTTCTGTGGACCTGGGCGACGCTGGCGCCGTGGTGCGTTTTATGCCCCGTTTTCCCATTACCGTCGCCATGTGGAAGGGGGATTGCGAGCTGTCTTCTTCAGCCAGCATATCCTTCGATAGTACGGCCAACCGGTATCTACACACAGAGGATGCGGCGGTCGCGGCTGCAATAACGGTTGAGATGCTCGACAGGCAGGTTGGTAGCGAGTTTTGAGCTGATGTGTTGTTGGGAAGGTTGGTGGTTAGCCCTGCAGACCTATTCGCAATGGCTATGGCTCAATATTACAGAAATTGAGTCGGCCAATGGAACTAGAGAGAGTTTCAATTTCATTAAATTAAATAGAATGAAACTAACAGTGACCTTTGGTCAGGCTATCATGGAGCCTTTACTGACCCACTATAAGCTGTCGGGTATAATGGATCATTGCTGAATCCATGATAACCGTATCTGCGATTGTGATGGATCCCAATTCACAGAGTCCATAAAATCTCTCGATCTTCAAGGACCCCGTATAAGACCTATCACAATCTTAGCTCGACCTTTATGGATTTTATATGAGCTCGAAATCGTAGATCAGACTATTCAGAATGGCTAGGTAAAAACATTTTTAATTTTAACCCACAGGCTCTCAGGCTGTTTTTGTATTGTGTTTTCCTCATCTTCAAACCAATCTTTAAATACTCTGCCATTCCGGATTATTATTCTGTTTTCATCTAACACAGCATTAAAATCGTCAGGAAGATCCTCATAGTATTGGCTAAATATTCTGGTCTCAACATTAGGCTTGAATTGAATAATGATACTCCCGTTGCCGGTATCAAGATCAATTTTAATTTCACCTTCAGCATGACCTTTCCGCCAAAACTTAAGGCGATTTTTATTTAGCTTGCCATACCATTTAAAAAATTGATCTGCATTATGTATGGTCACCATGTGTCCGCTCGTACTTTTTGCACGGACATAATTGGGCAATTCAGCCATATAGTGTTTTACTTCATAGTTTTCATACGATTCATCAAAGTGTACAACTAGAACATTGTCTTGGCGGCCCTCCTCAAAAGATATTAACCCATCGAGGTCCAATTGTCGCCACATTGCCAGTCCGGGGTCATGTATTTCTTCGGCCGGTTTGGTAGGGAAGAAGGAGGGGAGTTCAATGTCAGCCCGGTCATAAAGCTCCAGGAAAATTTCGCGGGTAAGGCGCAGAAAATCATCCAATTTTCGTGGGTCCAGCCTGTCCTGTCTTATCGCCTCAAGATGCAGGTGACTGAACCATTGGAATAGCGGGTTTGGCTGCTGCATGACTTTCTTGTTGTGCCACTGACTTTCATTGGAGCCATCGTACTGCAGGTCAAACTCTAATAGTTTGGCCCGAGAACGGAACCAATCTTTTGGTTTGGACTGGTTGCTGGTAAAGACGAGCATGGGAATGTTTGAATCATGGTGCCATCCGGGCCAGTAATTTGTAAATCCATCCTTGGCTCCATGGATTGTGTTTTTGTTTATGTCATCAACAGCTATGGGGAAGCAGGTGGCGGTTTGCTTCAATGTATTCATTTTGGCCGTAGTGATATTGGTAGGGTCCAGTGGGCCAACAACTGTTCCCATACTGATCATCCTAAGAGCAAACTCCAGAAACGAACTCTTGCCGCTGCCGGATTCTCCATGTATATAAAGAAATTTTAGGTTCTTGTCCCTGTCCATGTTACCAGTATCTTTAAATGCCCTGGCATAAAGAGTAGCAAATGGGGCCCAGAAGAAATATAGAAGGGCTTCATACATATGAGTCTTTACCTCCAGTGGATTATTGCACATTGCATACTCATCTACGCTATTGAGGTATTCGTGAATGTGAAGTAAGGCGTTGGATATCCTTTGAGGGTCATCAGGAAGGAGGGTATCCAACCGCCGTTTCCCTTCGTCAGGAACTCCCAGCATCATGCCTGAGTCAATGCTTACATTCATTATTGGAATTCCGTAATGTTCTTTGTAGCCCTTTGAGATGACGGCCGGCGGCGCCCGAAAGGTTCTTGTATGTTCGTTAAACTCTACATCTCCGTATCTTTTGTAGCGGTTGGTTATATCTTCGGTGATATCCAGGGTGTATGCAGCCATTGGTATTGTCAATTCTTCGTCTTCCACTTCGATTCCTTCACCGCTGAAGCGTGCGATGATCTCCTTGTTAATGGAGTGTGTTTCGCTCTTCTGACGCCCGAATACTCCATCGCCACCTATCCAGAGACGAATTATTTCGTCTCGGTCAGCATCCTCTGATTGTTCGATTTCTTGTGTAAGATCATCCATAAACTTTCTGCAGTATTCTTTCTCTTCATGCCAAACCCGCTCAAATTTTTCGTAAACATCGGAGCCAAGTGAGGTGTTAAAGATGGTAACGGATTCGTGCTGACGTCCCCAGGCATTCTTGCTGAAGTTTGGTGAACCATGCAATATTTGAATTGAACCATCCAATTTCTCTAAAATGTACAATTTGATATGAATTTTTGGTTTACTCTTGGTTTTAAGAAGATGAATGATCAGGCGTTCCTCTGATTTTAAATGTTCAAGTTGGTCTGCCAGCTCGGGTTTGCCAATGAGTTCCTCCCGGTAATCATGTTTATCACCGACAATTACTTCAAGTTGTTCGAGATCATCGTATTGGGAAAACGTCTCCAGTAGCTTGCCTGGTGGGGCTCGGAAAGTTATTACTCTAGCCTTCTTTGTGTCCTTAAAAAACTCCTCAAATTTCCCGTAAGTTTTCAAAACTTGTATCTGGGTTATATCTTCCGTCCGTTGTCTCGCTAAAAGATCTCTCTGTTGTGAAGCTGGACTCATTAGCTAACACTCCCTGGTATCTGTTCATTAGCAAATCAATCCATAGTCATCGCCAAAAGATCAATGGTCCCTACCCGTCAATAGGCAAGCCAGTTAGTGCCTTTCTAGCAATAGCGGACAAGAGCTGCATTGACAGCTTCCCGATCAGGAGCGGGGAAGGGGCAAAGGTTAAATAATGCTATATCGGCACACGGTAGCTCTTTCACCGTGTTTTTCGCATAAAAGCCTTCCAGAATAGCACATCTCAGGCATATATATCTCAACGATCAAGTTCCGACTCAATAAGTTGTTCGTCAACGTATGGATATAATCCTTCTTCTTGAGGCCTTAATTGAATTGCTGTAGTGATTACCAGTTTCTCCGCTTTCACTCCCCACCGTATCATAGTGCCCGGCATTATGACGCAGATCTCAGACAATGTGAGCTTGCAGATGTAGATGTTGCCATCAATCGGCTCCCAAAGCGACTTGGCAAGGTTTATCCAGTGCGGAAGCTCCCCCTTAAATCCTTTCAAGATTTAGTTCCCAGGGGCAAAGTAATGCAGACGTGAGAGAGAATCCAGATTTGGATTATGGGACAGGTTTGCTCCCAACAGCTCTTACAAAGCAATATTTCCTGATGGAGTCATCAGCACAAAATACTATGTCGATTGGAGCGGAGATATAGTTAATTAAATTAGTCGGTGCTGCCTGCAGATGGGGGAGTATGACTAAACGGAGACGTGACTGAGTTTAGTTGTCAGGACATTTACCTCTGGCATCGGTCTCCAATTACACAACATACCGATCCTCTACCCTCCCACCCACATGCGCTTGATTCACATACTCTTCTTTTTTGATTGTTCAGAAGCACTGCAGGAATGCTATAATGCAATAGAACTTCATCCTATATGAGCAGCAAACAGCAGTTGTCAGGAGAAATGCGCAAGGAGATTTTAAACGGAGAGATGTGTTAGGCGATATGGTTAACCGATGGGAGAAGTTTATCATCGCGAAAAATCCAAAAGAAGGCAGCAGCCTCCCTTACCTCTTATCCCTGCCGCTCGAAGGTTCTGAACCTGTGATTTTGGCAACCCGGGATACCTGGCCTTCTGATAAGGACTTGTATTGTCATCCCGTGGATGGCTGGCCGGATGAGCCAGAGCTCGTGGAAGAGCTGGATGTACAGATGTGTCGGAGAAGGGGCAAGGCGGTGGATCTGGTACTGAGCCGCCGCAGGCTCAGGCGTTCCATGTTCGTCTGGACGAAGAACCAGAAAGGTCGGACCCTCATATTCTGGAGGTCATCCAGCAGCATGAAAGGCGCCCGGCCCGGCATCCGCGTCCCGCAGGCCAGGGCATTGAAGCGGCAGCTGACGGTAGCAGTCGATAACAACGAGAGATACGCGTGGAAGTTTTCGGATTACAATCTCAAACTGGTCAAAAGAGATCTGCCGGTGGGTGACTACGGTCTCTTCGAAGACAAAAACCTCATTGTAGCCATCGAACGCAAAAGACTTGATGACATGGCCACTTCAGCCGTATCAGGCAGCCTTACCTTCGCCCTGCAGGAGCTGTCAGCGCTTCCCTTCGCGGCGGTTATAGTGGAGGGCCGCCTGTCGGATCTCATTAAGAAGGATAATGTCAAAAGCGGGTGGCTTTTGAATCTGGTTGCCGCCCTTCAGATCCAGTTTCACAGGGTAACCTGGATGTTTGCAGAAACCCGCTCTATTGCGGAAAACTACGCCTACCGCTGGTTGTCCGCGGCCTACAAGGCGTACCACTTCTACCAGACGCACGAAGCCTCGGAGGAGAGTAAAGGCAATCCCCTGGAGCAAACAAAAGCGATTCCAATTCTTGATGCTTATGGTCGCCGGTCAACCGCCGCAGCTGAGGCACGCCGCGGTACTACCTGGACCAGCCGCGAGTACGCGGAACGTTTCGACGTTAGCCGACACACCGCAAGGAGCGACTTAAAGAAACTGGTGGAAATGGGGATACTTGAGCCGAGGGGCAGAACCCGCAACAGGCACTACGTGTTGTCCCAAGACGACAAGTGAAGGTGTGCAGACAGGTTGTGCGCTTGCTTGTTAGCAGGTATGCAGTGGTACAGGCAGCTCCTATTGCCCTGGATGAGCCAGCTGTGCCTGATCGGCCCCAACTTCCGTTCGTTACAGCGCGCTGCATGGGTTTGCCGAGATAATGGCAATATACAAGACGAGAGATTTCGGGATCGTTTTTTCATTATCAATTTTAACCTTGTATCCATTTAACTCCAGGAAATCTATGGCAGTTACTGTGCCGGAGCGTTTTCGTCCTTAATGGGTGATTCTGAATTAGATGAAACATATAAGCGGGCTGCCATTTCATGTGCTGAACTGGGTTGATAAATCTTAAACAGTTCAAGTCAATTCACTCTGCCATTTTTTCTAAAGCTGGTGAGTGCCTTGTTATCGTTCGTTCTACAATTCCTTCGACTTCGTCAGTGTTTCTATCTTCGCGAACGGGGATAATGAGCAAGACCTCGACATCAGTGGTTATCTCCAGGGGCGTGTCCGGAGTTATATCAAGAAGCTCTAAAATCGATTTATCGATAATCAGGGCGACTTTGTTACCTTATTGTACAAGCCTCTTTTTCAAGATTTCACTTAACCTCCCATGCTCATTTGTCATCGTGTATATTGTAATATCGCAAACATCTCAAGTAAATATTTGGATTGGAGAAGTGAGAACAAGCATATGTTGATATAACTCCACAACTTCAAGCGTCAATTCAGATTACGAGGATAAGGTTTCGTCCTGCTTAAGCGTGAACTGAAACAAGACCCCAGAACGGGGTTAATCCCAACTTCTAGATTACTGGGTCAGAGTGCAGGAAAAGATATGGACACAAAGGGTATGCGTGGCGTGGGATCTGTCAAATCACAGATGGACAGGCCTTAAAACGTGGCCAATCTCAGGCGGAGTTG
>CAZRFK010000063.1:0-2144 GCA_964599275.1 uncultured Clostridia bacterium | reverse complement strand
GATCCTGCTTAGGACCTGTACGAGAACAAGTGAGCTCCCCGAGGGCCTGCCCAGGTAGGTAAGCGACATCCGGCCAGAGGAGACCCAAAACTATTGAGAGGGAATCAGTTTGTCCCTCTGGTCATCAATCGCCGAACTGAGCGTCTGAGTATTGGACGGAAGTCAAAATACTCAAGCAAGATCCGCTTGACGTAGTCAACGCGCAATCGTTCATCGCTGCTAGTGAGCATCCGTCCCTGTACAGCAGCAAAGCAGAATCCCAGCGCTGCTGAATTCAGCGGCCTGGCGTCCACAGGGAGTTGCAACTGTTTACTTAATTGGGTAGCAAGACGCAAACTGGCCTTCAACTGTTCTTTTTCAGTCAATTCATCGGAGAAATAAATGGCAACATCCAAATCTGCGAAACGCTCTGCTTTCAAGAAAGAACCGTGAGCGTAAGCGAAGATCACGTCCTGTTCCTGTGTCAGTAGCGATGCAAGCTCCTCCAGAGTCTTTTCTCGTTGCTCCCTTGGCATTTTACGTCTAATTTGTGTTCCATTCGGCCCATGACTCATAGATGCTCATCTCCTTGACACATGTTACCCAGGCCTGCAACAAAATCATTTACCCATGATAAGTCCTCTTTCATCATCTCAATCATTTGCTCTTCATCAATATCCGCGTATCGATGGACCAGAAGGTTGCGGAACCCTGCGAGCTGAGCCATTTTTTCGGACGTGCGAAGATCTATGAAGTCATTCTCCGCCAGTATGTGGAAACTATCAGCGTAGTTGGAAGGAGCCTCACCTAAAGTCTCGAGACAGATATGAGTGGCAATATTAATTGTTGCTTCAGCCAATACCACGAAAGTATATTTGGCCGAACGTAAAGTTTCCTGATTCTTTAGCAAATCCTCAGTGTCTCTACTCGCATAGTCAGATAGTATTTCTACGGATTCTTTGATATCAGATATCTTGTCTCTTAGCAGAGACCAATTTATGTTGTCCAGTGTCTGCATACCGTCCCCCCTAAGTGTTCATTTTGGTTGTGATATACTTTACTCCCATTATAACACATCCATTTTGTTTTTGAGCTTCACTTTCGCAGGGGCAATAAAACCCCATATGGATGATGTTCGGAAACTGCAGGGGACCTCTATCTTGCAGCCAAGGAAATCCAAAGCGTCGGTTTCATGCTATGTATGAGAAGGTCTACCATAGGGATATTTTGGAGCAGGCGTGGAACCCAGCAAAAGCGAGCATGGAGCTGCCAGCGTCGACCGAATGGGTATAGGAGAGATAAGTGCGGAAGACATTGATGGATTCCTGAAGCCGCTATCTCAGGAACTTAGTATTGGAACGTACAAACCCGAGTTAGGAAGGCGAGTGTAGATCCCTAAACTCTCAGAGGAGGATTGGAGGTGGGGGATGGTGAATTGTGACACTGTAGCAGGGAACAAAAACTGGCAGTGTGGCAATGTTAAGCGGCTGCAATCGGCTTCAGGATGGAAAGCACCAATACATTTCAACGGGGGAAGTCTCCGCAGTTCCGTGAGTTGATGTGTCACAGATGCAGTGAGCCACTACAGCTGGATTCGCAGGCAGGAGGATAGACTATGCCAGCAGGCATCATATTCATTTTGCTGCTGCTCATATTTCTAATAATAATGTTTGTCATAGAACCGATCCGCATGGATATTATTGCCCTATCAATACCGGTAATTTTGGTATTAACTGAGTTCTGGACGGGGGTCAACCCCGCAGAGGCGGTGTCCGGCTTTGCCAGCTCGGCCACCGTCACCATCGGGGCCATGTTTGTCATCAGTGCGGGAGTGGAGCAAAGCGGCATCATACAGAGTCTGGGAGACAAAATCTCCAAATGGACCGGCGAAAGCGATGTGAAATTGCTCTTTTTCATCATTTTACTGGCCAGCCTGACCGCTGGAGTCATCAACAATACTCCCGTGGTAGCTCTATTCATCCCCCTGGTGATAAAAATCGCCAAACGTAAGGGGAGTTCGCCCTCGAAATTCTTGATACCCCTCTCTTATGCGGCGATGATGGGCGGTTTACTGACCCTGATCGGGACTTCCACCAACAGCCTGGCCAGCGACATAGTGTCTCGCCGGAGGGGGGCAGGTTATTCCATGTTCGAATTCACCCGCC
>CAZRFK010000062.1:0-11272 GCA_964599275.1 uncultured Clostridia bacterium | reverse complement strand
ATAGTTTGTTTTATCTCAAACGTCAGGGAATGTGGGCTCTTGCAGGATTAGCTGTTTTGCTGTTGATGTCCCGGATAAATTACTGGTTTTTCCGGCGTCATGCCAGGATTTTTCTGGTTGTTGCGCTGTTTCTGTTGGCAATGAGTTTAGTTCCCGGCATTGGTGTGGAAGCGCGTGGATCTCAGCGTTCTATTGCTCTGGGACCAATTTCAATTTCGCCAGCAGAACTGGTGAAACTGTGCCTGATCATTTTCCTTGCGCACAGCTTCTGCCGTGTTCCTCAAAAAACTAAGGACTTTTGGTTTGGAATACTTCCGTCTCTGCTAATAGTTGGGGCTGCTGTGGGCATGATCATGATGCAGCCGGACCTGGGAACAGCTGTTACAGTGGCTGGTACTGTTTTTCTTCTTTTATTTGTTGCGGGAGCAAAAATACTGCATTTGCTGGGCATAATTATGGTTGGTCTTCCCGGGGTGTATTACATGATTATCTCTGAACCCTATAGATTTCGGCGTTTTATGGCGTTTTTGAACCCATGGGATGACCCCCTGGGAGCAGGATTTCACATTATCCAGAGTCTTTATGCCCTGGGTTCTGGTCGTCTGCTGGGCATAGGTCTGGGAGCTAGTCATCAAAAGTATTTGCATCTGCCGGAGCAGCACACTGATTTTATATTTGCCATTGTAGGTGAAGAACTCGGGTTTCTCGGTTGTGGTTTGCTGTTATTTTTATTTGCGGTATTTACCTGGAGGGGGTTCAGTATTGCCGCACATGCTCCAGATACTTTTTCAACCCTCCTGGCGGCTGGTATTACCACAAAGATAGTCTTACAGATGATTATCAACATCGGTGTGGTAACGTCAGTGCTTCCCATTACCGGTATACCTCTTCCATTTATCAGTTACGGCGGATCATCGCTGCTGGTGGGACTGGCCAGCGTCGGTATACTTCTAAACATATCCAGCTACAGTCGTGCTTGACGGATTGTGACAGGCAGAACTAGAGGGAATGATGAATAATGTACAGGGTGTTAGTAACAGGTGGAGGAACAGGAGGACATGTCTATCCGGCTGTCAGCATCGCCAGCGGATTTTTGCAGCGAAACCCGGAGTCAGAGGTGTTGTATGTAGGATCGAAGCAGGGCATTGAAAAACGTGTTGTTTCTGATCGCAACCTTCCCTTTGAATCACTCCGGGTGCAGGGAGTAGTTGGTAAAAGCCGTCTTGAACAGATTAAAGGAGCATTCTCCCTATTGAAGGCTACTTACAGAGCGATGGGTATTGTGGCCCGTTTCAACCCAGATATTGTTGTGGGAACCGGTGGATACGTCTCCGTGCCTGCTGTATCGGCAGCCCAACTCCGACGCCTTCCCACAGTTATACAGGAACAGAATGTGATTCCCGGACAGGCCAACAGGATGCTGAGCCGTGCTTCCGCACTGATTTTGCTGCCATCAGAACGTTCCTCAGAGCATTTCCCCAAGCAAACCCGCGAAAAGCAGGTAGTGACGGGTAACCCAATTCGCCAAGAGTTTTCAACTACATCACGGAGTGGGGGTCGCAAAAAGCACCAGCTGGCGGAGGATGATTTTGTAGTACTTGCTTTTGGTGGCAGCGGCGGAGCAGAAGTTCTCAATCGGGGAATAACCGATTTCATAGTGACTTTCTTTTCCGAGTATGACAGTTTGTCGATGATCTATGTGACCGGGCGCCGGTATTATTCTGGGGCTATGGGTAGGATAAACGATGACTCTAATGCGAAAAGGCTGATTGCACAGGGCCGCCTGCAGGTTCATCCCTATTTAGATGATGTTCCATCAGCTATGGTTGCCAGTGACTTGCTGCTGTGCCGTGCAGGGGCCATGACTCTGGCAGAAGCAACTGCGGTTGGGCTCCCCATGATTATTGTACCCTCGCCAAATGTAAGCAATGATGAGCAGAGGCATAATGCGGAGGTCCTTCGAGAAAAGGGGGCTGCTGAGGTTATTGAGGATGCACAGTTCACTGCCAGAGAATTGAATATGTGTTTTAAAAAGTTAACCGAGAATTCTGAAAAAATTAAAAAAATGTCTTTTGCCAGTGAGTCAGAAGGAAAACCGAAAGCGTTAGACAGAATTGTCGATAATATCGAAAATCTGCTGCAGGGGAGGTGAGGGATGTGGATTGGTCACAGCTGGCAGAACAGCTTCGTAAGATGATTACCGGCCCGGTAGAGTCTTTTGAACCGATGCGCCGGCACACCACTTTACGCGTTGGTGGAGCAGCAAGAATTTTTTGTCTGCCCCGAAATATTCGGGAAATGCTCAATGTGCTTGCCTGGACCCGGGATAACGATGTACCTCATTTTGTTCTCGGCGGTGGAAGTAACCTGCTGGTGGCCGATTCGGGTGTGGAGGGTCTGGTAATCAAAACCACTTCCACATCAGATGGAATCACCACCGTAAACCATACTGATGAAGGTGATACAGTATGGCGAGTCAGTGCAGGTAGCAAACTCGGTGTGGTAGTCAATAAAGCAGTTCATCAGGGGCTCGGCGGTCTGGAAAAACTTGCAGGAATTCCCGGTACTGTTGGGGGTGCTGTGGTCATGAACGCCGGCGCCAACAACAGCACGATCGCTGATTCTTTGCTGAATGTGGAGGTATGGGACAGTGAAGAAAAGGATTTAATGGAGTTTGATGTTTCTGACTGCAATTTTGGATATCGCAGTTCGATCTTTCAGCAAAGGCAGCAATTTATTGTTGTAAACTCTCGTCTACAGCTGACTGAAGGTGACAGAGACAAACTGCAGAAAACTGTGGCCCGGCGGTTATCTGATCGTAGACAGAAACAACCTGTAAAATGGCCAAGCGCCGGCTGTGTCTTCCGCAATCCTTCTGAAACGGCGGCTGGATACCTCATTGAGAGTGCCGGCTGGAAAGGCCGCAGAGTCGGAGGTGCCATGGTCTCCAAGGTTCATGCCAATTTCATTGTCAATTGCGGGGGAGCCAAGGCAGAAGACGTTCTCAAATTAATAGATGGTATTCGGGAGTCGATACAGCAGAATTTCGGGATCGAACTCGAATTGGAAATTAAGACGTGGGGGGTGACCCTTGACTGATTAGCAGGACATGGGTCACCTTGCGCGGGGAGGTGCATCCATGTCCCGGATGATTATAGAAGGGGGAAATCCCCTCGATGGAGAAATCACAATTAATGGAGCTAAGAACGCAACATTACCCATTATGGCGGCTAGCGTCCTTACTCCGCTGGAATGTCAGATCAAGAATGTTCCAGATATCAGAGATACCCGTGTAATGAGCGAAATTCTTCAGCAATTGGGCGGGAAGATTGACAGAGCCAGCGACGAACAGACTGTAAGCCTCTTTATGAATGAACTGGTCACCGATAATATAGATAAGGACCTGATGCAGAAAATGCGTTCTTCTGTGCTGCTGACTGGCCCGCTTTTGGTACGATTGGGTTCCGCAAGGATGACTTATCCCGGTGGTTGTGCGATTGGTTCTCGTCCAGTTGATATGCATCTGGCTGGTTTCGAGCAGATGGGAGCTCAGGTTAGAGCAGACAATGGTCTGATAGATATCAAGGTTCCCGGTGGTGGCCTGATAGGGGCAGAGATTCATCTAAAATACCCCAGTGTTGGAGCTACAGAAAATATTATGATGGCAGCCTGCGGCGCTAGAGGTATAACTCGAATTTATAATCCCGCCAGGGAGCCGGAGATCAGAAGTCTGGCTGAGTTTTTGAAGACCATAGGGGCAGATATTAATGGAGCAGGCGGAGATGTTATAACCATAGAAGGAACCTCGGAATTGGGAGGGGCAGAATACTGTTTGATTCCAGACCGAATTGAAGCAGGAACATTCGCTATGGCAGCAGCGATAACCAGAGGCCAGGTCGTACTTCGAGAAGTAGCCCCCGAACATCTGGGTGCGTTTACAGCCAAACTCAAAAAAGCTGAAATTGACGTCAACCTACTCGAACCCAATGTTATGCAAATTGTCGGCAGCAGCAGACCCAGGGCAACGAATATCACTACGTATCCATACCCTGGTTACCCTACTGATCTGCAAAACCAGTTTTTGGCTCTTGCTTGCACTTCTGCCGGAACCAATAGGATTACCGAAACTGTATTTGAGAATCGCTTCAAAGTGGTCCGGGAATTCAGGAAAATGGGCGCAAAAGTTGATATCCAGGGGCGAACAGCTGTTGTTGAAGGTGTTTCCAGGCTTCAAGGCACTACGGTACGTGCGAATCAGGATCTCAGGGGAGCCGTGTCGTTGGTCCTGGCAGGACTGGGAGCTGAAGGTACTACTATCGTTGAGAATGTGGACCCTGTAGACCGGGGATACGCTAATCTAACTGAGCGTTTGCAGCAGCTGGGAGCCGAGGTGGTTAGAGAAACCGTAGAGGACGACTGATCGCAGGCGGAGGGATTACATTGATTAGACACGTAGTAGTTTATGCCGCACTTTTGGCCCTGCTGGTAGGGGGTTTTGCCTTTTTTCAAAGTTCTGTTTTTCGTCTGCGAACTATTGAGATTCAAGGAATCGAGCACCTGTCCGCAGAAGAAGTTAAAATGATCCTGGGCGTAGAAGGTGGACAGCATCTGTATTCTTTCACCATTGGTGATCTGCACCATCGACTTATGTCTGATCCCAGGGTGGCTGAAGCATCTTTGCAGCGTAATCTACCTGGACAGCTGGTAGTTGAAATATTGGAAAAACCTCCGGTGGCCGTGGTGATATCCGGCGGGGTTTTTGCTCAGGTGGATGAACGGGGGACAGTTATATCAGTACATGAGCGCTGGCCTGAAGTTGATCTGCCAGTCATAAAACCTATCTCCCCGGATAGCCTTGCCCTGGGAGAAAAAGTGTCAGGTGACAGTGATGTGGACAAGCTTCTGCGGTGTTCTGTCTCACTGAATGAAGTTCGCTCAGAGATATCTGAAATTAAACTTTCTGACGGCTACTTCGAAATGTATACTAGTGACGCTGCTGTAATCTTGTACCCCCGTGAGGCAGAAGCCATGCGAGAAGCGGCTTCTGTCTTGAAAGAGATTTTGCGAGAGGAAAACATTGGCGGATATTTGGTTGATTTACGAGTACCCGGCAGGCCGGTGCTCCGCCAACTGGATGATTAATCTTCCGGTTTGCTATAATGCTTGTGATACTTGATACCACTTAATATCGAGCGTGAGGAGCTGTGTGAGGAGCTGCTGATAAGTTAAAGGAGGTAGGGATAGTGCTTGAACTGGAAGTAGACAATCCTGATTTTGCTACTATCAAGGTTTTGGGTGTGGGGGGCGGCGGCAATAATGCTGTCAACCGAATGATTGAGGCACAGGTTCGCGGTGTTGAATTCATTGCTCTCAATACTGATGCTCAGTCTTTGTCCAAGAATAAGGCAGACCACAAACTTCAACTAGGCGATGAAATGACTGAGGGCCTCGGAGCTGGTGCTGATCCATCTTTGGGGAAAAAAGCTGCTGAGGAGAGCACGGACGAGATTAAGGAATTGGTTGATGGAGCAGACATGGTGTTCATTACTGCCGGAATGGGTGGTGGTACCGGTACGGGTGCTTCGCCGGTTATCGCCGAAGTATCACGTTCGGTTGGGGCACTTACCGTTGGCGTTGTTACTAAACCTTTTTCCTTTGAAGGTCAGCTGCGTATGCGGCAGGCCGAAGAGGGTATTGAAGATTTGCAAGAAAGCATAGATACTCTCATAACAATTCCCAATGATCGACTGCTAAAAGTTGTGGAAAAGAAAACATCCATAATGGATGCGTTCAGTATAGCAGATGATGTTTTGCGCCAGGGAGTGCAGGGAATATCTGACCTGATCGCTGTGCCGGGTCTGATCAACCTTGACTTTGCTGATGTCCGCACCATCATGATGGAAACCGGAACTGCATTGATGGGTATTGGCAGTGCTTCAGGGGACGACCGGGCTGCCGAAGCTGCCAGCAATGCTATATCAAGCCCTCTTTTGGAGACCTCGATTGAGGGAGCAAAAGGCGTTTTACTGAATATCACCGGGGATCCCAGCATGGGCTTGTTGGAAGTAAATGAAGCTGCTGAATTGATACGTGAGGTGGCAGAAGAAGATGCACACATAATTTTTGGTGCTGCCATAGATGAAGATTTAGAGGATAAGCTCAGGGTGACTGTAATTGCCACCGGATTTGGCCGTAAAAAGAAAGAGCCTGAAGATGAAATGGATGAGTTAACTATAAAGCCATTCACCTCTGAGGATGATGATGATGACCTTGATATACCAGCATTCCTGAGACGTCGCAGCATAAGAGATGGTTGAATTGCGGTCAATATAATTTCATAAATACCAGCCCCAGCTCGTTGCCAGACGGTTGGGGCTGCCGTATGTTTACCGCAGTTTGTTGGACCAATCGAGCCTTTTTTCGGTTTTAGCCTCGACATGTAGTGACACATTTCCCCCCCCAATAAGTCATATAATTGAGCGATCATCACTAAAGATAGTATAGGTCTCCACCGGATGGATGGTCATGCCTTCCGGTTAGAATGCATTTTTTGGGGGGGAACCGTGCCGGAAATATACGTGGACATATATCTCATGACCAATTTTGTTCTCAATTATGCACTGCTGTACGCCACTGCCGTTGCTGCCAATCGCACAACTACTGCCCGGAAATTACTGCAGGCGGCGGCAGTGGGGACCGGTTACTCCTTTGGTTATTTACTGCCAGGTTGGAACTTGTTGTACAGTCTCCCTGCAGTGGTTGTAATTGCGGTTATTTTGGTAGCCATCGCAATGCGTCCCCTGAATCTGCCCACAGACCTGGTTCTTTTGTTCCCATTTGTAGGGCTCGTTCTGGCTGCGGGTGGCGCTGGACTTGTTTTGATGGGGGCAAGTACAGCACGGAAGTACAGGTCTGGAGATGTATTGGCATCCAGATTGAGCTTTGTGGTGGGTCTGGCAGCACTGATTTTGATAATTGGGTTGGGAGCGAAGTACTACTGGAACCGCCGTGTTTACTCGGGTGACATGATGGTTGAACTGACGGTAGTAATAGGTGGTAAGCATTGGAGATGTCAGGGGTTTGTGGATACGGGAAACCAACTGGTGGATCCTCTGTCGGGCAGCCCAGTGATAGTCATCGAGCAAGAGGCTATACAGGACATAATGGGAGACAGCTGGCCAGGTGAGGGTGAGTTGAGTACTGATAGCCGCTCATACCCCTCTGAGGCAGCCGATTTGTTGGGAGTGCGTTTCAAACTCATACCGTTCAAATCTCTGGGAGATGACCGTGGAGTAATGATAGGATTTCGACCAGACCAACTCTATATTGGAGAGCACAAAGTCGATGATGTGGTAATTTGTCTCGCCCGCCAGTCGCTGAGTTCCACCGCAGAATATCAGGCACTGGTACCTCCGATTCTGGGCGAAATCGGGAGAGGAGCTGATGCTTGTGGATGAATGGGCCCAATCGATCGGTGCGAAAGTGAGAGAGCTTTTTGCCTACTTGCGGGAGGCAGCTGCCTCCACAATACACTACCTGTCAAGTGGGACTACACTTCCGCCACCGCTGGAAAAGGATGAAGAGGAAGAATTGATGGAGCGGTTGCGAGATGGGGATGAGACTGTTCGCCAGACCTTGATTGAGCGAAATCTTCGCCTGGTGGTTTATATCGCCAGAAAATTTGAGAATTCCGGTATCAATATTGAAGACCTGGTGAGCATTGGAAGTATTGGACTCATTAAAGCTGTCAATACATTTGACCCAGATCGCGGTATTAAACTAGCCACATATGCATCAAAATGTATTCAGAACGAAATACTCATGTTTTTACGACGTACCAGCAAGAGGAGATCAGAAGTGTCTCTAGACGAACCTCTGAATGTCGATTGGGACGGTAATGAACTACTCCTGTCCGATATACTGGGTACGGATGGAGATATTGTGTATCGAAAAATCGAGGGTCAGGTGGACCGAAGGTTGCTTCGTGAAGCCCTGGAGAATTTGGAAAAAAGAGAACGGCGAATCGTAAGACTGCGTTTTGGGCTGGATGATGGAATCGAAAGAACGCAAAAGCAGGTAGCCGATTCACTGGGTATTTCTCAGTCCTACATTTCACGGTTGGAGAAGCGAATAATCAGCAGACTGAGAGATGATATTGTAAGTGTTAAATAATAAATAATTCATCTTCTTAATGTATCTGCCTCCTTTCAGGTATTGGGGGCAGATATTTTTACTTATGGATCAACTGCAGCTCCTTCCTTTCATCAAGATTCATTCACACTTGAACATCTTTCCCGTGGCTCCAATTTATAAGCAGTACTTCGCAAGGACATAATAAGAATGCAGAAGAATGCCCCTGGGTGACATTGGTTTATCATCCTTGAATAGCCTTATATAATTCTACGGATTTGCATAGTCCCATAACATATTTTTTAACACAATGTGTATAAAAAGCCCCGCGATGAACCATACTTCTACCGTACGGGGGGGAATTGACAGGGAAATTACCCCCATGCTTGCTTGCAGAGGAAGGGAAATTCGATGAGGGGGAATCAATCGTGGGGCGTAAAGTAGAGATTTCAGGAGTTAATACATCGGAACTGCCAGTTTTAGAAAACGAGACAATGAGAGAACTGTTTCGCCGCATACAGCAAGAGGGAGATAAAGAAGCACGCCAGGAACTGGTTCAGGGGAACCTACGGCTGGTACTCAGCGTACTGCAGCGTTTTAGCAACCGTGGTGAGCCTGCTGATGATCTGTTCCAGGTAGGCTGCGTAGGACTCATGAAGGCGATAGATAATTTTGATCTCAGTCAGGGAGTAAGATTTTCAACGTATGCAGTTCCCATGATTGTTGGTGAGATAAAACGATATCTTCGTGACAACAATCCTATCCGGGTAAGCCGCTCACTGCGTGACACCGCGTATAAAGCTCTTCAGATGAAGGACTCATTGACTCACAAAAAATCTGAAGAACCTTCATTAGAGGAAATTGCCAATCGGTTGGATATGGATGTTGAAGAAATCGTTAGAGCGTTGGATGCGATTCAAGATCCGATATCACTTTTCGAACCTGTTTACCAGGATGGTGGGGATCCCATCTATGTAATGGATCAGGTCAGCGATGAAAAACAGGAACACGGAAAATGGATGAACGGAATTGCAGTCAGACAGGCTCTTCAGCAGCTGGAACCCCGAAAAAGAAAGATCCTCAATCTCAGATTTTACGGCGGTAAAACACAGATGGAAGTAGCGGACGAGATCGGAATATCGCAGGCTCAGGTTTCCCGGCTGGAACAGGCTGCCCTAAAAACCATGCGTCGATATATTTAGGGGTTGGAAACTGATGCCTGTTAGGCGAGGAGCAGTTCTTCCCATAACTGTCTGCCTGCTGGTTGTTATCCTTTTGGGAACTACCAGCTCAACAATAAAAGCGGGATATGAGGAAGAAATATCACCTAAAAATGTACTCCGGCTCAGGGTAATCGCGAACTCAAATGAAGATTCATGCCAGGAGTTGAAAGAACGTGTTGCCCGGGCGGTAGTTTCTGTGGTGCGACCACATCTGAAAGAGGCCGACTCACTGGAGGCTGCTGAAAAGATCGTGCGGGAAATTAAACCAACAATAAGAAATGTAATAGATAATTCGATTTCTGGAGCAGATTTTGATGGTAAGTCAAAAGTAGTGATAATCCATGAGAAGATTCCAAAAACTGATTATGGGGATTTCAAAATGCCAGCCGGTGTTTACCAGACACTTCGGATCAGCATTGGAGCCTCTGAGGGAGATAATTGGTGGTGCGTGTTGTTTCCCACGCTCTGTTTGGATATATCGGCCCAACAGAAAGCCAAATCTTCTTCGGATGACAAATCTTATAATGGACCACGTTTGCGGTGGGCGATTAAGGAAACTTTATATGAAGTTCTCGAATCCGCTGACCATATTGAGACCAGCAACGATGAGGCAATAACCCCTGATGTTAGTAATCAAACACAAAATGAGGAAAATGAATTTGAAGGATCTTGGGGGACTTCAGTTTATAGACCTGTTAATTGATTTGCCATATCATCTGTCGGGATGTTTTCCATTTGTGTAATAACAGTTGCCATCTGCTCTGATATGAATAAACTGACCAATTCCCCCGCCTAATTACCACCCACCCCTTCACCTTACAGGGTGGGTGAGTATTTCGTTGAAACCAATTTGTTCAGATGGATTTTGAAAGGGGGCAAACCCACCGGGCTGCTTTTGGTACAGCTTCTTCTCACATAAATTTGGCGCGAATTTATTATATTCCAAGATCTGTAAAGTTGTTCGTGTTCGATCCTTCCTCGCCCATATCATATCGCTGCTTTTTTCAGAGAATTATAATAGGCTCCGGAATCAGTGCCACTTGAGCATCATTGAACCCATCCCTTTGGCATAGCTTGTATACATGAACTTCTATGGTGGGGAGGGGTTCAAATGATAAGGATCTCTGAGCTGGCAAATTTAGAGGTGATAAACTTGACAAACGGACGTACTATGGGGTTCATCGATGATCTGGATCTTGACCTGCAAAACGGGCGTATAAATGCAGTAATAATCCCTGAAGAAGGAGGATTCTGGAGTTTTTTATCTGGAGAAACAGAACATGTGATAAAGTGGAGTAACATTGTAAAAATAGGTGAGGACGTGATTTTAGTGAACTATCAACAGGGAGGTGACCGAAGGGTAGATCGCGAATGATTTGCTAGTAAGCCCGATGATAGAAAAGGTGATTTTCTTTGCAGCATTGGAAGCGAGAAGAACTGCGAACAGGGGATAGTAAGAGCAAAATACCATTCTGGACAGTACCTGTTTTCCGGGAGTATGGCTTTTTCGCAGGTTTTACAACACGTTGGGGTGGGGTAAGTGATGGAAATTACCAGGAGCTAAACCTTGGATTATCTACCGGTGATCAGGGAAAGAACGTTTGGCGCAATCGTGAAACGGTACTTGCAGCTGTCCCTGCGGATGTTCCCTCAAAAATCCAGTTGATCAGACAGGTCCACGGAGCTGATGTAATTGAAGTGCAAGAGCCAAGTGGTGATATGATGCAGCCGGGCTGGTGGATCGGCCCAGAGGCAGATGGACAGATTACTCGCAGCAAGCTCACGCTTGGAATGCTGTATGCTGATTGTCTCCCTGTCTATATAATAGATCCAGTTTCTGGTGGTGTTGCCCTGGGGCATGCTGGATGGAGGAGCTTGACTGCCGGCGTTATAGAAAACCTATTTTCCTTGATGTATCA
>CAZRFK010000061.1:0-11494 GCA_964599275.1 uncultured Clostridia bacterium | reverse complement strand
GCTGATGGAAAAACTTTACCTTGACTGGGTTGTGCGAGTTCCTCCAACGCCAAGCTTGGTCAACGGAAGAGGAAATTATATCAGGAGGGATTGGATTGACTATCTCCAAAGAGAAAAAACAACAGATCATCCAAGAGTATAAAACCCACGAAAATGATACTGGATCCCCAGAGGTTCAGATAGCATTGCTTACCGAACGAATTCAAAACCTGACAGAACATCTGCGCGACCACCCTCAGGATCACCACTCCAGACGGGGTTTGTTGAAAATGGTAGGACACCGGCGGGAACTTCTAGATTACCTGCGAAACAAGGATAATCAGCGCTATTACGACCTCATTGGTAGTTTAGGTATCCGCAAATAGCAGATAGCAGATTAGCAATAGCAGGATAGGTTGTTGAGAGGTTACAATGCACCAGGAGGTGTAGTTTTGACTGAAACGAACGAATATAATTTTGAGCTAGCAGGTAGGAATTTGCACTTGGAAATTGGAAAAATGGCTAAGTTGGCCGGTGGCTCCGTAACAGTACGCTATGGTGAAACGGTAGTCCTGGTAACCGCATGCGCTTCTAGTGAACCGAAAGATCTGGATTTCCTGCCTTTCAGGGTGGACTTTGAAGAAAGACAATACGCCCAGGGTAAAATTCCAGGTAGTTTTTTCCGCCGGGAGGGTAAGCCCACTGAGGAGGCAACCCTTGCTTGCCGCGTTGTAGACAGATGCTTGCGCCCGATGTTTCCGCAGGGGTTTAGGAATGATATTCAGGTGGTGGCCACTGTGCTGGCCTATGACGCTGATTCTGCACCAGAGGTCTGCACCTTGAATGGCGCATCGTTGGCTTTGTGTCTGTCTGATGTTCCTTTCGATGGCCCCGTTGCCGGAGTAAAGGTAGGCCTGATGGATGATGAGATAATAGTCAATCCCACTGAAGAACAGATAAAAGAGGGCAAACTGGATCTCACTGTAGCGGGCACCAAAGATGCTGTCAGCATGGTGGAGGCAAATGGAGATCAGGTTCCCGAAGATCGTCTCCTGGATGCAATATTTGCCGGCCATGAAGAAATCCAGCGTCTGGTTAGTTTACAGGAAAAGATTATCAGTGACCTTGACGGTGGTGTTGAGGATCTCGAACCTGAACTTGTTGAATGCCCAAAAGAGATTAAACAGGCTGTACGTGAAACAGCCAGCGACAAACTTCGCTCAACTTTGTTTGTCGATGATAAGGAAGAGCGTCAGGCTGCTCGCAGGGAAGTAAGCGAATTTGTGCACGAAGAGTTAGATGAAGAATTTCCAGAACAGATAGAGTTCATTGATGAAGCTTTAGAGGAACTAGAAAAAGAAATCATGCGGCGTACAGTGGTGGAAGATAAAAGGCGTGTGGATGGTCGTTCCCTCGACGAAGTAAGAGAGATCAGCTGCGAGGTCGCTCAACTCCCTCGAGTCCACGGGAGCGGATTATTTACTCGTGGAGAGACGCAGGTATTGACAGTAGCGGCTCTTGGCCCTGTTGGTGACCGGCAGATGCTGGACAGCCTGGGACATGATGAGGATCTCAAGCGTTATATGCACCACTACAATTTCCCACCGTTTAGCACTGGAGAAACCTGGCCTCTGAGATCACCCAGCAGGCGGGAAATTGGTCACGGTGCCCTGGCGGAGAAGGCACTTCTACCAGTTGTTCCTGATGAGGATGACTTCCCCTATACGCTGCGTCTGGTATCTGAGGTGCTTTCCTCTAATGGTTCCAGCTCCATGGCCAGCATTTGTGGTTGTACCCTGGCTCTGATGGATGCAGGTGTGAAGATATCTGCTCCGGTTGCAGGTGTGGCCACAGGATTGGTCCAGGAAGATTCTGAGACGATAATTTTGTCAGATATTCTTGGACTTGAAGATCATATGGGAGATATGGATTTCAAAGTTGCCGGAACCAGAGATGGAGTAACAGCTCTGCAGATGGACATCAAGATTGCCGGAGTAACACGCAACATCCTGGAAAAAGCACTCGCCAGAGCGAGAGAGGACCGGCTTTTCATCCTTGAACGTATGGCCGAAGCCATTTCCGAACCGCGGGAAGAACTCTCTCAGAATGCACCGCGAATTATAACCTTGTCAGTGAATCCGGACAAGATCCGGCACATAATTGGACCTGGTGGTAAAACTATCAACTCAATTATCGATGAATATAATGTAGACATTGATGTTGAGGACGATGGTACGGTATACATCAGTTCTGAAGATGGAGCAGGAGCAAAAGGTGCCCAGGAGAGAATTCGCCAGCTGACCGCCGACGTTGAAGTTGGTACAATTTACAAAGGCGAAGTCAAGCGGATTGTAGATAATTTGGGTGCTTTTGTGGAGGTGCTGCCCAACCGGGAAGGCCTGGTCCACATATCCAAATTGGACACAGATTATGTGGACTCTGTTGAGGACTCAGTTTCAGTAGGTGATGATGTAGTGGTCAAACTTGTTGAGGTTGATGACCTGGACAGGCTTAACTTCTCTCGTGAAGCGGTCATAAAAGAAATGGGTAGAGACAAAGTCGAGGCCATAGAAAATGGTGAAGAGAGCCTTTGATGTGAGCGCATTGTAAATGGACATGCTGTGGCTGGTTCCGGGCACAGTGGGAGATTGAGCCGGAGACTCTTCCTTTTCCTGATTGGGTAAATGATTCATTTTTGGATAGAGCGAAGCCGAGAGAAAGGGAGAGTCTTGAATGGCAGATGCAGATGATTCTGAGAAGATGCTTTCGAAGATCCGGAAGGTCCGAAAGCGCATGTATAACTTAGCGGAAAATGGATGCGATTCGGAAACTTTTGATTCGGTGCAAAAAGTGAGCAGACGGTTGGATGATTTGATATATCGGTTTATGGATGAAAACAGTTAATCTAATCGATTTAGCCCGTACGAAAAGGTTAAGAGTCTCCGGCAAGAGCCCTCATCAGTTCGGTGAAGGGCTCCAATTATTTTTATCAAATTCACTCATAAACTCCCGTTTTTATATATAACTATTGCTACAAGCTATCTAGGTTAGGTATGGGAGGTGAGTGTGTGCGCTGGTCCGAGCTGGCAGAGCGTGAAATGATAGATATATATAATGGTGCCCGGTTGGGGAAAATAAAACAGGCTGATATGACAGTAGATCCTGAAACGGGGAAGCTGACAGAACTTATAGTCGGTCGAGACAGCGGTTTTTTCGCCGGTTTCAGCGGCCAACAAGAAATGAGAATTCCCTGGTCGGCAGTCAAGCAGATAGGCCCACAGATCATTTTGATTGAATCACCGGGTAAATTTGGTGAAGAAGAGGTTTCCGATATAACTGAGTTTTGAATGTTCAACAACTGAATAGCGATTCCTCCGACGGTGACACTAGATAAAGCAGGTGAAATCCGAGCACTCCCAAGTCAGGAGGAATAAATCGTGTCTGAACAAACAGTTGTTGGTGTTTTCAGAAGTCAAGGTGATGCGGAAAAAGCGGTAGAGCGGCTGCGCAGTGAGGGATGGGACAGAAATATTTCCATCCTTGCCAGGGATGACCAGGGACAACAGGGACAACAAGGACAACAGGGACAACAGGGACAACAAGATGAGCAAGGAGGCCAACGGACCACCATGCAGGATCAGGACCTGCGGGAAGGTGTAACTGCCGGAGGAGCGCTTGGAGGACTTGCCGGTCTGGCAGCAGGCGCTGGTATGCTGGCAGTGCCAGGGGTTGGCCCCATCCTGGCTGCAGGACCTATAGCTTCCACGCTAACTGGAGTAGTAACTGGAGGTCTGGCAGGGGGTCTGGTGGATTACGGTATTCCTCGTCAGGAAGGACAGAGGTATGAAGAAGATGTCCGGCAGGGACGAATTTTGACTATGATAAGGACTGAAGAAACGAGGAGCCAGGACGCCGAAAGAATTCTCCGCGAAAATGGTGCTGATCGGGTGGCCAGGCACTAGGTTGCAGTAAACGGGCGGGTTTAAACCCGCCCACACTTGCTCACCGGAGATATTTGATCTCGATATCCCATTTATTTTGGTCCGCCATGTAATTACCCCATGCATAGCTTGGACGGCTGCTCCTCGGATGGTTGACGGAGCCCGGATTAACGACATGGCCACCATCAAAGGTGACAATCAACGGGAGATGCAAATGCCCGTAAACCACGAGGTCAGCCTGGTTGTGAAATTCTCTCCAGAGCCTGGACGGACGCGGTCGTCCCCATTCATCCCCATGTACCAGTGTGATTTTTTGCCCCTCAGACTCTATCTGTTGGACTTGTGGGAGATGTTTTCGAATGCTTGAGTGATCATGGTTACCATAAACACCGTAAAAGGAAGAGCTTATGTTCGAAAGGCACTCCAGCATCTCAGGAGAGGTGAAGTCTCCAGCATGGATAACGATATCAGCTTTTTGTGCCTGTTCAATCACCTCAGAGGGTAATGATGTCAAATCTCCATTATCTATGTGAGTATCTGAAATGATGAGTATTTGCACTAGACACCTCCAATATCCCTTGACACACAGGAACTTTCCTACAATTGACATAGTATCACAACTGGTGATATGTTGACAGAAGTCAAGGGGTAACATTTGCGATGAATTCCTTAATGAGGAAGGTTGTTTTATGTTTTTCTGGCGTCGTAAATCTGATAAAAAACAAGAAAATGATCATCAGAAAATTACAGTTCCGGCTGATTACAGCAGTATCCAGGCGGCAATAGATGCAGCAAGTTGTGGTGATGTCATTGTGGTTGAACCCGGAGTATATAGTGAATTGATAAACTTCTCTGGTAAGAACATCACTCTGACCAGCACAGCTCCAGAAGATAGTGAAGTCATCAGAGATACAGTTATAGATGCAGAAGGAGATGCAACGGCAATTGTTTTCAACTCTGGTGAATCATCAGAATGCCAACTCATCGGTTTTACTGTAACTGGGGGATATGCTTGCAGTGATTGCGGTGTGGGTGGTGGAGGCATCTATATCACCGGCGAATCTGAACCCACAATACAGGATAACCTGATAGTGGGAAATTTTAGTGAATTGGATGGAGGAGGAATTGCTGTTGATGATGCCTGGCCTACTTTGAGGCGAAATTTTTTTGAGAAAAATCGTGCTCTGGGCACCGGTGGAGCATTACATGTAGGTCGAGACGCTGTAATCACCGAATCTGGAGAGTTTATGCCTGATGATTCAGAGGCTTTTTCTCGCTACCTTGAAAGCATAGCTCCTGACAGTTCTTCCTCAATCGGCGACCATTCCAGCGGACAGGAGGGTCAGATAGCTCCGGGTGCCATGGGCTATGATGACTCCGATGAGGAGGCTGACGATACTACCCGGACCATTATTGAAGATAATGAATTCATCAATAATGAGGCCTGGTCTGGTGGAGGGGTATATATCGTTGATCAGGAAGTGACCATAAAAAACAACCAGTTGAAGTTCAACCAGGCCCAACGGGGCGGAGCTGTTGCTCTGTGGGACAATTCCAGGGCGACTTTAAGCCGTAACACCATAGAGGAAAATACGGCTGCCGAGGAAGGTGGCGGGATAATCGTGGAATGGGGGGCCACGTGTGTAATCAATTCTAACCGTATCGCTGCCAATGAGAGTCCTAAGGGCGGAGCCCTGTCTGCTGCCGACTATTGCGCAGTGCGGATTTCAAATAATGTTTTTGTTGAAAATCAACGTCAGGAGGAAAAAGAGCTACTTCATTTTTGGAAAAATGAAGTTGTGAGAATGAGAAACAACAAATTTATGTAACTTTATGTGATGATAGAGCATAATACATATGGAGGTGTATTACAAAGTTGAACGATAAAAACAGCAATCGAAAGACATCTGTAGATACAGTGGATCTCATTCCCCTGGGCGGCATGGGAGAGATCGGTAAGAACCTGTGTATCTGGGAGACTGAAGATGACGCCATCGTAGTAGATGCCGGTCTGGCTTTTCCGGAAGAGGAAATGCTGGGGATAGATATTGTTATTCCCGAATTGGATTATCTGTTTTCAATACGTGACAAGGTGTCTGCTGTAATTCTGACGCACGGACATGAAGATCATATAGGTTCTCTTCCTTATGTTCTCGAGCAGATGACGGTTCCTGTGTATGGACCTGGGCTGGCGATGGGCTTGGCCAAACAGAAGCTTGAAGAATTTGGTCTCAGTCTGCCAGCTGGTTCTAAGACAATTAAACCTAGAGAACACATTATCACTGACAGATTCGATGTAGGATTTTTTCGGGTCTCACACAGCATAGCTGACGCCATGGGACTGACTATCCGCACCCCAGCTGGGATGATGGTCCACAGTGGAGATTTCAAGTTAGATCATACCCCGGTCAATGGTGAAGTCACCGACTTTTATACTCTCGCGGAGGTTGGTGATGAGGGTGTAAGGTGCCTGATCTGCGACAGCACAAATGCTGAGCGCCCCGGTGTGACCGGCAGCGAGAGGTTGGTTGGTGAACATCTTCAGGAGATATTCCGGACCGCTAGTGGAAGGATTCTGTTCACGACCTTTGCCTCAAATATACCTCGCCTCCAGCAGGTAATAGAGATTGCGGATAAAAACGGTCGCAAAGTCAGTGTTGTGGGCCGTAGCATGCGCAACAGCCTTGAAGTTTCCTCCGAAATGGGATATGTGGATGTTCCCGAAGGAGTGATGGTGGATATTGACCAGTTGAAAAGACTACCTGATGATAAGGTCACCATTTTGGCGACTGGAAGCCAGGGAGAACCTTACAGTGCTCTGACCCTGATGTCACAGGATCGCGACCGCAGAATGCAGATCAAACAAGGGGATACAGTGGTTATTGCTGCTAATCCCGTACCCGGCAATGAGAAACTGGTATATCGCACAGTTGATAACCTCTCCAGATTGGGTGCCCGCGTTGTTTATGGTTCTGACTCAGGAGTGCATGTTTCGGGCCACGCGAGCCGTGAAGAGATAAAACTCATGCTCAACCTTACCAATCCGGACAATGTGATTCCGGTCCATGGAGAGTACAGACATATGAAGGCCTTTGAAGAGTTGGCTCAGAGCATGGATATTCCTGATGATTCGATTTATCTGCTGGAAAACGGTGAGCGGCTGAGGTTTGGTTCTTCAGGAACCAGATTGGCAGGTAGTGTGGAATCAGGTCAGGTTATGGTTGATGGTCTCGGTGTTGGTGATATCGGTAATGTTGTGCTTCGTGATAGAGAACGTCTTTCCGAGCACGGCATTGTTCTGGTAGTTGTCTGCATTGACAGTGATACTGGAGAGCTCGTAGCCAATCCGGAGATTATTACAAGAGGTTTTGTATATGTTCGTGAATCTGAACAGCTTTTGAATGTGGCCAGGGGTAAAGTGAAAGAAGTTGTGGCTCCTGCCGTCAATCGCGGAACTACTGGACGTGGAGAACTGAAAAATATTATCCGGGATGCTTTAAACAATTTCATATATGAGCGGCTTCAGCGTAGGCCGATGGTTTTGCCTGTTATTATGGACGTTTCTTAATAATTTTCACTTATCACGGTATTACTCTCGTAGTCTAAGGTGGTGTGATGAATCAAGTTGCCCTGTGTTTGTCATACTACATTAGGCATCACAATATCACTTGCGAGGGTAGGTGTGATGATTTGCCTAGAAATCAAGCAAATAACTTTGGCGAGACTCCTCCGTGGGGTTTGCAGGGCGATGATTCTGACAACCCGCAGCCCCCGGAGGGAGGCTCAGAACAGACACAAAACATCCAGCAGCTTGGCACTCCAGATATACCTTCAGTATCAAGTAATATCCACTGTCTGAGTATTATAGGTCAGATTGAAGGTCACAAAATACTCCCTTCTCAAAACAAGACCACCAAATATGAACACGTAATTCCCCAACTGGTGGCTGTGGAACAGAACCCTGACATTGAGGGTCTGTTGATTTTGCTCAACACAGTCGGGGGGGACGTTGAGGCCGGGTTGGCAATTTCTGAAATGATCTCAGGATTAAGTAAGCCTACAGTGTCTGTGGTTTTGGGTGGGGGTCACAGCATTGGCATACCTATAGCTGTTGCTGCTGATATATCCTTCATTGCTCCAAGTGCCACAATGACAATTCACCCTATACGATTGACTGGGCTGGTTCTCGGAGTCCCTCAGACCTATGAATACCTGGACAAAATGCAGGACAGGGTAGTGCATTTTGTGGTCTCACATTCTGGTATAGATCCCAAAGAATATAGACGTCTCATGTTCAGGACCGGTCAACTGGCCAAAGATATAGGAACTATACTGGTGGGGCAGGATGCAGTGCAAGAAAGACTTATTGACGTGGTAGGTGGAGTAGGGGATGCAGTTGATAGCCTGTGGGAGTTAATAAATAACTCACCCCAACACAGCGCTCCTTCCCAACCACCTGTACCGGCAGGGCAGCCTGCTGGAACACTTCCTCATGTTCCGGTACAACCTGATGGAGGTGTTCAGTGAAGTGCTCTGGACCATCTATCCACCAGAGGTTGTGATGAGGTCGGAATCTCCTGGAGAAAGCTCACAGCGTATGGAGGTATCTCGCGACAATAGGGTTTTTGTGGTGTCTCAATCGTCAGACGGACAAAGGCAAATAGAACGTCTTATTTCTTCCGACCCATCTGACTATTTGAATCCTGAGTGGCAGCCAGGTCAAATCCTCCATTAAACACACCCGAACGTAGATTAAGAGGAGGGTCCCGAGGTTCAGTGATCCGGAAATGGTACCTGGATACAATTCAGGGTACTATCTAAGCAGTACCTGTACTAAGCTTTACAGTGTCGAATCATGCAAAGGAACCCGCAAGGAGTTCAAATAAGATTCCGGGGTGATGTGATTGCAGTTTTTATATGCACTGATCCTGGGTGTTGTTCAGGGTGTAACTGAATTTCTCCCAGTGAGCAGTTCCGGGCACCTGGTATTTCTGCAAGATGCGTTCGGCCTCCATTATCCGGGGATCACTTTGGAAATAGCCGTTCATCTGGGTACCCTGGTGGCAGTGATCCTGGTTTATTGGCGCGACCTTATAAAGATTGCGGCTACTGTACTGCGTGTCAGCTGGGGAGTCGCCAATAGACGCACTGCTTTAACTAAAGCCGCATCAGAACCGCGATTTTATATGGGGAGCTGCATTTTGCTGGGGTCTTTCATCACTGCTTTTACCGTTTTCTTCGCTGAAGATGCAGTGATTTCTGTTTATGATAACCTCTCTGTCGTGGGGGCAGCATGGATCTTCACAGCTGCAGTTTTATGGTCAATCAGAAGGCTCGAACCCAGGGGGCAGCTTCCCAGTCTCGTAGCGGTTATATTGATTGGCGTGGCCCAGGCTGCTGCCACAATCCCGGGGGTTTCCCGCTCGGGAGCAACAATTGCTGCTGGGATGCATACTGGTTTAGCTCGGAAAGAGGCAGCTCGTTTTTCATTTCTACTCAGCATTCCCGCTATTTTGGGAGCGGTATTGATAGATATTATGCGGGCTGGATGGATTGTACTTGAGCCTGCTGCTATCATTAGTATCTCAATAGCCACAGTAACTGCTGCTGTGGTTGGATACATATCCTTGCGGATACTGCTAAGCGCACTGTCGCGAGGACAGCTACACTATTTTTCGGGTTATCTGGTGGTTATGGGAATTACGGTTCTGCTTATGAATATGTTGGGTTAAAAATCACCAAAACATTTGCATGAGGAAATAATAGATAACTCCTGAAACCACACCGAAAGAGATGGATGACCAGATAGCCTCATAACGGTTCATGTCATCTTCAGCCAGGTCGAACCAATTATGGACCTGAATCATGTACCAAAGACCGCCCGAAATAACAGCAAATAGGGCTACTGTTTTTACTGCCTCCATGTGGACAACCCCTTAAGAATTTGTTATTCATAAACTTGAGTGGTGCTAAGAGTAATTAACTAAGCTTTTGATATACTATTCCCTCACTGGTATGCGATCTCCTGTTCAATCCTGACTTTGAGCAGTGCAAATTCGATACAAACATCAAATGCATATTTGGTTTTTGTGTGATACACTAAAATTGATTAGTATAGGATACAAAAATTTGGAATATTGCAATCAGTTGGCCTCCGCCGAAAGTAAACTAGGGGAGGGAACATCTTTGGGTGAAGATAGAAAAAAAGATAAATCTAACGAGAATGGATCGCAGATAAAAGAGCAAGTACTGCAAGAAATATGTGCTGCCGTGACATTAGCTGTAAGTGTTCTTTTATTTCTCAGTTTATATCATTCTGGAATGGGGTATGTGGGGGGAATCATTCAAAACATTCTTACCTGGACCATGGGAAGGGCAGCCTGGTTGATTCCTACATTTATCTTAGTGGGTGGATTGTTGTGGTTGGGTCAATTGCACCTGCATTACAGTTCGCGTTTGTGTGGCCTGTTTTTGGCAGGCGTTGCGATATCAGGTTTGTACCACTCTCAACTTCAGGCTGCTGATCCACTGTCAAACGCTGCCGCCCAAGCCGGTGGCGGATATCTGGGCGCAGTACTGTACTGGTCTTTAACCCAGGCGTTTGGTCGGGTTGGTATGTTTATTGTTCTCGGATGCACCGGATTTGTCTCAGTGCTGCTTTTGATCAATATTCCAGCGTCTGAGCTGATTTCAAAATTGAGTCGTTCGGTTGGCAAACTTTCGGAAAAGCTATGGCATGAGTTGATCGATTTCATTACGATATCAGAAGAGACAACATCAGAACTGACACCCAGCAGTACTGCAGCTGAGTCGGAGGTGCGCATTCATTCATATCCACAGGGGAGCGGAGAAAAACCTCAGACTTCCTCTGTTGCACAGGTGGACAAGCAAGGCAGTGTTGCTTCTGACAAAGCTCCTGAAGAAACAGAGAACTGTTCTCAGCAGCACGATGAGACGCCATCAGTTAATTCGGTTCCCGGAAGCGAAGGCAAAGACAAGTCAAGTAATAATTTAAAGAACAGCAAACAGGAACAGGATGAACAGGGGCAGCAGCCAGAAACCGAAGAGTCAGATGGATTTTCTCCGACGGGCGAAGCTGAACAGGTTAAGCTGGATATGTCAGAAATTTATACATTACCAACTCCTGATCTCCTCCACGTACCCTCTGATGACGTTCAGGGGTCTGGTAGGAGCAAGGCTCAATTGAATAAAGATGCTAATAAATTAGAGGCAACCCTGGAATCATTTGGAGTCGAAGGTAGAGTAATTGAGATAAGCCATGGACCAACTGTGACTCGTTTTGATATCCATCCGGGTCGGGGAGTGAAGGTCAGTCAGATAGCCAGTCTTGCCGATGATATTGCTCTGAGTTTGGCTTCATCTGGCGTAAGAGTGGTTGCGCCTGTTCCTGGCAAATCCGCGGTTGGAGTTGAGGTACCGAATCGCGAACTGACACCAGTACACCTGAAGGAAATTGTGGAAAGCAAGGAATTCCGCGATTCCGATGACCCTTTGACTGTAGCCCTGGGTACTGATATTACAGGCAAACCAATGGTGACTCGGTTGGGAGATTT
>CAZRFK010000060.1:0-11770 GCA_964599275.1 uncultured Clostridia bacterium | reverse complement strand
TATGCTCTCCGGGCTGATCCTGACACCTTAGACCCCCAGCGGGCGATTGATCAGCCTTCTGCCCAGGTGTTGGTGAGCATCTATAACGCTTTGTTTGCACTGGGTGATGATGGAGCACTGGAACCCGATCTCGCAGAGGATTACGAGATCTCTGAAGACGGCCTGGTGTGGACGTTTCATCTGAGAGATGACGTGAAGTTCCACGACGGGACTGACTTCAACGCCGAGGCGGTAAAATTCGTCTATGATCGACAGTTTGATGAGGAACTGGATCTGGCTTTCGAGGGACGATTCAGAAGATATGTGAGTGGCCCTGAAAGTATTCGGGTCGTGGAAGAGCACGTTTTAGAAATTGAAACTGAGCAGCCCTCACCCTATTTCGGTTATCTTATCGCCACAGGCGCACCTGGATATATTCCCAGCCCGGCGGCAATAGAGGAATATGGAGAGGATCTGGGGACCAATCCAGTTGGAACAGGACCCTTCGTGTTCGAAAGCTGGTCCAGTGGTGAGGAGGTCTTTCTCAACGCCTATGAGGATTATCATGGGGAAGGTCCTTATATAGACAAATTGGAGATGAGAATTATCACTGAAGACTCCGCCCGTGAGATGGCCCTGGAGGCCGGGGATATTCATATGGCACCCAACATCCCACCCCGCTCCATTCCCTCACTGGAAGCTCAGGAAAGTATCGAAGTTGTGAATTCACCGCTTTACCGGGTGTTCTACTGGGCCTTCAACACCACCAAGCCCTATTTCGAAGATGTTCAGGTGCGGCAGGCATTTAACTACGCCGTAGACAGAGAAGCCATTGTCGACCACGTGCTGCAGAGTGTCGGTACAGTAACGCATTCTCCCCTTTCCCCAATTTCGGAAGGATACGTGGACACAGAGTTTTATCCCTATGATCCGGATAAAGCTCGTGAGATGCTGGAGGATGCAGGTTGGGACTTCGATCGGGAACTGGTGGCTTACGTCACCTCCGGTAGATATTATCAGGACCGCGAGGCCGGCGAAGCCCTGGCAGGCATGCTGGATGAAATTGGTGTGCAGGTTGACATTCAGGTTCTCGAGTGGGGTGCTTTCGTGGACAAGGTATGGTTCACCCCTCACGATGATCCGGATGCGCAGGCTCGCGATTTCATGCAGACTACCTGGGGCAGCGATAATGTGGCCTGGACGCTGCAGGCAGTACTGCACAGCGATGCGTGGCCGCCGAATGTGTATAATGAAGCATTCTTTGCCGACGACAGGGTGGATGAACTGATTGACGCCATAGAGAGAGAGATGGATGAAGAAAAGCGCCACGAGTATCTGGCCGATGTACAGGAGAGAATCATGGAACAGGCTCCATGGATTCCGGTTTATGCTGAAACTCAAGTATATGCTATGACCGATAAACTCGAGGATGTGCGGATCTGGACAGAGCTGGTCAGATTTGACAGGGCGCGACTGCGCAAGTAATACGTTCTACCCTCCCCCTCCTCTCTTTTTCAGATCAGCGGTCTGAAGGAGGGAGGAGGAGCACCCCGGGGAGATTTAAATAACTGTGGAGATTGAGAGGAGATTACTGTGAGTAAAAGTCAAGTAGTAGTACGGACAGGAATTCTAATAGATGCAGTAAGCTGCGAGCCGAAGTCTGATGTGGAAGTCTGGATTCAGGATGGTGTTATCACCGAGATAAAGGATGGCTTCACCCCGGACGGCAGCTTACCTGAGGATGTTTGTGTGGTGGATGCTGAGGATATGACTGTAATGCCGGGTTTAATTGACGCTCATGTACACCTCTGCTCAAGCGCAAAACCGGATCCCACAACAACTATCAGGACCGAAAGTCCATATCAGACCGCCGTGCGGGGTACGGCAAACGCCCGGAAAACCCTGCTGGGCGGTGTAACCACTATTCGCGTTATGGGTACCCGAAACTTCATTGACCTGGAGATCAGAAATCTGGTCAACGATGCAACCATCCCCGGACCCAGGATTCATGCGGCGGGTCAGGGGTTGAGCATTACTGGGGGACATGGGTGGTACCATTCGGTCGAATGCGATGGTCCGCAGCAGTTTCAGGCCGCCGCACGAGATCTGATCAAGAGGGGAGTAGATGCCATCAAACTTAAGGTTACCGGCGGCGTCATGACTCCAGGAATCAGGCCGGGAGTTCCCCAGATGGATCTCGAGGAGATAGAGGCGGTTATGAAGGAAGCCAGAAAACGGAACGTTCCGGTTGGTGGTCACACTGAGGGTCGGCAGGGGATCAAGGATGCCGTGGCAGCTGGTATTGATTCCATAGAACACGGATATTTCATTGATGATGAAGAGTCGCTTCAGCTGATGAGGGAGCGGGGCATTTATCTGGTGCCCACGCTGATTGCCTATGATCTGATCGCCAAGGGAGAAGGCTGTGGGGTTCCCGCTGAAGCGGTAGAGAATGCGCAGATGACTGTACAGACCAATCAGGATAGCTTCGCCATGGCTGTTGAAGCAGGAGTACCGGTCGCCATGGGTTCAGATGCGGGCACCGCATTTAACTATCACGGCCAGAGTGGTCGGGAAGTTGTGTATATGGTCAACTGCGGCATGACTCCCATGCAGGCCATCAAGTCCAGCACCATAGAGGGAGCCAAACTCCTGCAGATCTCAGATGAGGTGGGTTCTGTTGAAACCGGAAAGGTAGCGGACCTGATCTGTGTCGAGGGCAATCCTCTCCAAGACGTAAATGCTGTCGTTGACGCATCGACCGTACTGGCTCGGGGTGAAGTAGTCAAAGAACGAGGAGTCAATAAAGTGTAGTTTGAGGCTACCAGAGGGAGTTAGAAAATTATGCTGGCATATTTAGTCAAGAGATTACTTCAGGGAATACCAACGGTACTTCTGGTGTGTGTCGTGGTGTTTCTTTTGATGCACATGGTACCAGGTGACCCCGTCAGGATAATGTCTGATCGTACTGCAACGCCTGAAGACCTTGAGCGGTTGAGCAGATCATTGGGACTGCATCTGCCTCTGCATATTCAGTTTGGTAGATGGATCAGTCGGGCGGTAAGGGGTGATCTTGGTAGATCTATCAGGACCGGCCACCAGGTAACTGAGGAGCTGCTTTACAGGCTGCCCCGGACCCTGTTGTTGACAGCAGCCAGTTTGAGTTTTGCGGTGGTGGTGGGAATAGGTGCCGGTATCCTGGCCAGTGTAAGGTCTGGTTCAATTCCCGATATGGCGATTATGATCAGTGCGGTACTCGGTATGTCGGTGCCGCCTTTCTGGTTGGGGCTGATGTTCATTCTTCTTTTCAGTGTGTCTTTGAACTGGCTTCCTTCCGGAGGCAGTGGAACATGGCTTCATCTAATTTTACCCTCGCTTTCCCTGGGGCTGGCCGGTATGGGATTGATCGCCCGGATGACCCGGTCAACCATGCTGGAAGTCCTGGGAGCAGATTACATCAGAACTGCCCGGTCCAAGGGATTGGCGGAACGAACGGTTATCTACCGGCACGCATTGAAGAACGCGATGATTCCCACTATCACGGTGATTGGGCTTCAGTTTGGTATCCTCATGGCCGGGGCGGTGGTCACCGAAAGGGTGTTTTCCTGGCCGGGAATGGGATGGCTGCTGGTAAGAAGCATTCATAACCGCGATTTTCCCGTGGTACAGGGAGCGCTGCTGATAAGCAGCATGGCTTTCATAATAATCAACATTGGCGTGGACTTAATCTACGGACTTCTGGATCCAAGGATCAGATACCAATGAAAAAACAACTCAGTTGGGCCTTAAAACATAAAAGCTTGATTGTAGGGTTGGTAATCGTAGGATTTGTCATGTTGGTAGCTCTGTTCGGACCATATCTGACTGCGCGTGATCCATACAAACACAGCTTACCTCGGGGTCTGGAGGCTCCAAGTCTGGAAATGCCGTTTGGTACCGATTCTCTGGGGCGTGATTTGTTTGCCCGGATAATTTATGGGGCCCGCTACAGCGTGGCTGTGGGAGTTTTCGCTGTACTGGGAGGCGTGCTGGTGGGAAGTTATCTCGGTATTATGGGAGGTTATTTTGGTGGGGTTTGGGATACCCTGGTGGGCCGGTTAATTGATGTTATGCTGGCTTTTCCGGGGCTGCTGCTCGCCCTTGCTGTGGTGTCAGCACTGGGAAGCAACCTGACCAATCTGACCATTGCCATTGGGATCGCGAATATACCGAGGTTTGCCCGCCTGGTTCGCGGTTCAGTATTATCAGTGAAAAATGAGGAATACCTGGAGGCTATCCGGTCGCAGGGGGCAGGCAACGTCCGCATCATCTGCAAGCACATAATACCCAACATCCTGGCTCCGCTGATGGTACAGATGAGCTTCAGTGTGGCTGGAGCTATATTGGCTGCATCAGGTCTGAGCTTTTTGGGGTTGGGAGCACAACCTCCTCTGCCTGAGTGGGGTGTAATGCTCAGTCAGTCCAGAGATTATATGCGCGTTGCTCCTCATGTGGTGATTTTCCCCGGGTTGGCCATTGTTATAGTAATAATCGGCCTGAATATTTTGGGAGACGCTCTGAGGGATCTGTGGGATCCGAAGATTTGAATATTCTATGAGAGGTGAGGCAATTTGGCGCGTAGCTCAATAGAGAAATTGCTTGAGAGGAACCGGGTCAGATACATGGGGACGCAGGGGTTTGACTGCAGCGGCGGTGTGCTGGCGGACTGCCTTGAGAACCTCGGATTTGAGGTCACCAGACAGCCGGTGCAGTATACGGGATGGACACACTCCGAAGACCCTGAAGTCTTGATATCCTGTCCAGATGGCATACGGGAGATAGCTGCAAAGGCCATGATATACAGCCCGTCAATAAAGGGCAGGGGGCGTATTGAGTTTGCGGGACGACAGGAGCTCATCGGAGTCTTCGATTGGCGGCACTTTTATGTAAAAAGTGATGATAAAGTGATTGCCAAACTCATTGCTACGGAATCGGGTCCTGCAGTTCCCCTTTCCCTGGAGGGGCCGCAGGCGGATGTCGCCAGCTTCATTATAAGCTCAGATGATGGGGACTGGTTGTTGGAAATCCTCGACTCGACCTGCGAACAGGATGTGATGGTCAGTGTCAACCTTGAATCACAACTGCACAAAGGGCAGCAGTTTTTCAATGTTACAGGCAGCCGGGTTGATGAAGATGCTGTACAGTCCGACAACGAAGTGCTGATATGCGCTCATTACGATTCTATTTATCGCTCTCCGGGGGCCAATGACAATGGTTCGGGTCTTATGTGCGCCGAGATGGTGGCGAAAAAACTGAAGGACAGCTCTATCCTTGGTCAAACAACTACCGTGACCGTGGCGTTTTTTGGCGGTGAGGAACTCTTACAGCTGGGGTCACGCGCCTACCTGCAGAAACGCATGGCCGATGGAACAGCCGGTGCAATAGACCTCGTGATGAACCTGGATATGGTTGGAGTGGGTAATTATTTCTGGCCATGGGTGAATGATGACACTGAGCCGGTGTTCAGAGAAGTTCTCAATAAAAAGCCGTGTCCATATCCAGTTGAGATACTCAATCCTCCGCTGGCAGGGGACCACTATCCATTTTTGCAGCAGGGGATTCCTGCAGCATGTTTTATCTGGTGGCCAGATCCGAATTATCATCAGTCAACAGATCGGTATGAGGAACTTGATCGCGAAAAAATCAAGTACACCGCGGAGATCTGTGTTTCGTTTGTGGAGAGGTTTATATCGGAGAATCTGAAGTAGGCCTGGATGTGGTGTGGTTTGCCCAGCTTGGGGTTTTGGAAAAAATATCTAAAGGTTGGACCGGGAGACTGGCAGGCAGCGACTTATCTGTTTTTCTCCCAGTTCGCTGTACCCGTGGTCTGCGTTGCGCCGCTTCTGGCTGCTGGATTCCCCTCCAGTATAATCATCTACAGCTTTTTCCCGGCGTTTGCCTGGCAGCACATCGTAGGCCACGGGTACTGTACGTTTGCCGCAGTGCGGTTGGCTGCTCAGAAGGACCGGCCGGCAGTTACTGCTTTACCGGGGCTGGGAGTCGATCTTGTGAGCAGCCTCACCGTAACCCTGGGGATCATGCTGCCCCTGTGGCAGGCAACAGGTGACCCCTACCGGACCTGGGGCGTTGGTCTGGCTGTCAACTTACTGTTTGGGATGGTCAAACTCATTTTCCTTCCGTTTGTACAGGTTCTTCGTGAGATCGTTCCCCGGGCGTCGCTGCTGGGTTTGTTGGGTGGTCTGCTTTTAGTATACGTGGGAACGACTTACGGGATCTCTGCCGTACAACAGCCTTACGTGTCTTTTTTCGCTCTTGGAGTGGTTTTGGCCAGTATGTATGGAGGATGGCTGAAAACATTTCCAGTGATCCCGGTTGTGTTTGTTTTCGGATCGGTTATCGGTTATTTGACTGGATATTCGAGTGTTCCCAGTGAAAGGATCGCGTTTCACTTTACCTTTGGTCAGATAGTGCCTCTGGGGCTGAGATATCTTAGGGTCGCCGTTTTAGAGCATGCGTCGCTGGTGGTTCCACTGGCTTTGGGGAATCAGCTGCTCAGAACTCTCAGCAATCTTGAATCGGCAGAAGCGGTCGGAGACAGCTACAACGTCCGCGAACTCTTGCTTGTTGATGGTGCTGTCACTACTATAGGAGGTGCTTTTTTGGGCAGCTGGATGCCTACCTTTTTGCTTGCTGGTCATCCCGGCTGGAAAGAGACGGGGGCCCGCACTACTTACCCAGCGCTGACCAGCGCGGCCTATATCGGGGCTGGATTCACCGGGTTGCTCTGGATAGCCCGCGGCATTGTTCCCGATGGTCTGGTGGCTGGAATTTTCATCTGGGTTGCGCTGGTTGTGGTTGAGGTTGCCGTAAAGGAGACTCCCCAGAAGCATTTGCCTGCGGTTTTTATCACCTTCATTCCGGTTGGGGCTTATCTGATCACTACACAGATCGCTGGCTTGATTGATCAGGTGCAGGGGCGCTTCGATAATCTGCAGACTCTGGCTCTGGGATTTCCTTTCACTGCTGTAGTCTGGGGGACTATTGTGGTTCATCTTGTTGAGCAGGAGCCAAAAAAAGCAGCTGCCTGGTGTGCGGCCGGCGCTGCCTTCACTTTTGTGGGTCTCATGCATTCTTCAGCACTACAGATTGGTGCAGATTCCCTACCTATTGTTGTTGGATACCTTATATGGGGTGTCTCTACGTTGATAATGTATTATCTTGATAGGTGGTATTTGAAAGGGTGGACAGATGACCCCTCTCCTTAAATGTTACCCGGCCGCACGGGGTAGGGCGTGATTTGAAATCTGCAGCCGGGATTGTTGGACACGTTTTCGATATCTACGGAAGATTTTTATTTGTTCCTGGTTCTCAACTGAGCTGCAGTGGTGCAGGTTAAACTTCTAGCTCAGAAACCATCAAAGCAATTGTTCCTGCCTGGCCCGACTGTACCATCTGGCGAGGGTGGATGGAAATGAATCCATTTCGCAGATCTCTGCCCTCATATGTACAAGCTCAGCCAGCTGCATACCGTGAAGAAGCCGGTCAGCATCAGCATCGTATTCCAGCCCCAGCTCATCCATGACCTGCGGTTTTTGGAAGCAGGCTTCCGCCTCTATGAGCCTGAGTATTCCCAGATAATCGTCAACCATAGTCTGAGCTGTGGCCGGATGTTCTGCCACCCGGTGAAGTCCCTGCATCCGCACTCCCACTTCATGCACCAGACTTCTTTCGGCCAGATGAATACCGCGGCGTTGGCCGAAAACTACTTTTTCCGGGCCTAAACTGCTGGCGAGAGTGGGCGACTCAGGGCAGACCACCAGACTGAACTGTCGATAGGGGTAAGATATTCCCAAAACCTGTTCCCAGGTGTCGATGACCTCCGCCACCTGCAGCTGCGAACTCCATTGATCAGAAATAAATTCCTCATACCAGTGAGAATACTGGGTGTTGAATCTGGGCCAGAGCTGTTCAAGATAAGCGGCAAATCTGTGGATCAACTGACAGACTTCCGTCTGCTGTTCTTTCAGGGGGTCGCAGATAGAATTCAACCAGGGTCTGGTGAACCACTTTTCCCACTCTGCGGTCCTTTCGGGGAATTCTCTCTGCAGATGCTGAATACTGCCGGATTTGACCAGATCCCCGACTCCATCAAAAATCCGGAGCATCTCTTCTGTGTCCTGTGGATTCAGGTAGCCCGGTATCTGATAGACCAGAGTAAAAATTGGTCCTCCGGCCAGGGGGGGACTGAAGCTGAAGGCTTCTCCCATCTCAGCCAGCTCCTGTGCCATTGATTGATCCTCGCTGGTGGATTCTGCTCCAGCAAAACCCAGACGTTTCAATCCGTGAAAGCACAGTGAAACATAATAGTGTGCTGTAACTGTGTCAGACATAACGACACCTTGCCTCTCTTTCATATTTGGTCTTGCATACACTGTCAGACGCTCACTGTAAGAGAGTTTACATCCGTGTGTGGTAGATGTCAATAAAATCCTTACAAATAGTTAACCAACATTTTATAATTTCAGCTAGGGTTCAAGGTGTGCTTTGTACCGGGTGCACATTCGTCAGATCAGTGCGGGTAAATATTTGAACACTGTGGTGAGTTGTCTTGTGGGGAGTTGTTGCAGGAAACTTCCTGAATCTATAGAATGCAGATCATGAGAACTTTTAACATGCCGGGAGGTGCTCTGATGGATAAAATCTTGCTCCGATACAGCAGTACGCTTCTGATTGTTGTCGTTATGGTGGCAGGTTTGTTCCTTCTACTTGATTTTGCGACTCCACTTGCAACTGTTTCAGTGCGCGCAATATCGGTGTTTGCCGCGGTGGCGACAGGTCTATACGTTGACAAACGCAGACACGAAGGAAAAGACAAGAGTGAGAGCTTGAAGTATGCCCTGCTGTGCGGAGCCGGGGCAGTTGTTGGAATTCTGCTGGTCAACTGGTTTATGTGATTTTCGAAAACCCACTGCAGGGAGCAGGCTGTTTAGGTGTATCATCCCACTCCCGGCTCGGGTTAGAAATAACTTGAGGGCACGGCAGCTGTATCAGTTGTCATTTTCTCCAGACAGATGTTCATGTGCTTGCTGAAGTTTGTCGCGAATGGGCAGTTGATAGGGGCACTTTTCCTCACAGTGGGCGCAGTCGATGCATTCTGGTACATGGGCAGCAAGTCCTTCATACTGCTGTTTGGCCCATTCTTTGGAAAAGTACGATACGTAGTAGCGATCGAACCGGAAAATATCTGGTATGGCTATACCTGCCGGACAGGGTTCGCAGTAGCCGCAGCGCCGACAGAAATCTTGTCCAAGCTCAGCGGCCTCTTCCTCCAGCTTTTTCATGTCGGTCTCTGTGAGCTCGTTACCTTTTTGTCCCACTGCCACATTCTCTTGTACCTCTTCTGGTGAGTCCATACCCGGTATGGCAGTACTTACGGGATGGGACAGAACAAAGCGAAGAGCGCGGGGTGCGGATTCCATCAGGCCGCCGCACAGAGGTTTCATGATTATCAGCCCGACTTCCTCTTCCTGTGCTGCGGGGATGTTGTCCTTGAAAAGAGGGTAGTCAATTATGTTCAGGGGAATCTGGGCGGTGGCAAAATGACCGCTCCGGATGGCTGGGATCATGGCATTGGGCCGGTGTCCGGAGAGTCCAATATGACCGATCTTTCCAGCTTCTTTTGCCTCCTGCAGAGCCTCGATAGCCCCTCCCGGACCGGTAACCGTTTCGAGCTGGCCCTCTTTCAGGTCGTGCACCTGGTACAAGTCGATGTAGTCTGTCTGTAATATTTGCAGGCTTTCTTCAATGGACTCGGCCATTTCCTCAGCAGTCTGCTTTCGCGCCTTGGTGGCAATAATTATTTTGTCCCTGTCGTTATATTCGGCCAGAGCTTTTCCAATCTTTTCCTCGCTGTCGCTGTAAGAACGTGCTGTATCGATGAAGTTTACTCCCAGATCAAAAGCACTATGAAGGGTCTCGGTGGCTTCCTCCTGAGAAACCCGGGTAATAGGTACTCCCCCGAAACCTATAACTGAAACCTTGAGGTTGGTTTTCCCCAGTTGACGGTATTGCAAGGTCTGTCCCTCCCGTATGTTCATTGAAACATTTCTGAGACTGATCAGTTTCCGCTGTTCTGATAATACTGTAGATAGGGTTATGCTGCCAATGCGTGCAGGGAGGGGAGTGTCAAAAAGATTGGGTCGGATGGTGCTTTCTTAAATGGACGCTTACCTCCCATTTGGATTAGTGCTATAGTTAATGTTGAAAGATTAGCGGTGGGCTTGCAGTCTGCCAACCATTGATAAACATATCGGCACAGCTTCGCCTGCAATAATGTGGTCGGGAGACTGTCCGGCAGAGTTTAAAGGGGTAATAGCGTCAGCCGGGGCTGATGTCTGAGGTATGGGAAAGGAGACGCCCAGATGGGAAAAAGGAGCTGTTCCCTTTCAGGTTCAGTATTCATAAAACCCGAGGACGAGCACCTGGAGGCACAACTCGATCTCGTTTTACCATTGCAGGGTGAATCAGAGTGTATCCGATTTGAACTGCATGAGGGCCTGGATGTGCAGAGCCTGACGGGGGATAATGTCGGGGGTTGGGAGTACAGGGGTGCATCCTGTAACACCTTTGCCCCGGAAGCGAGGGAGATCGCGGTAGAGCTGAAGGAACAACCACCTTCTGGGATGATTGATTTCACATTAAGTTACTCCGGCAAGATAGAGCCGGTGACAGAGCTGCAGATAAACCGGATAAGCTCCGAATGGGTAGAACTGGGACTGTACAGCCCATGGTTTCCCCTTTTCACAGAAGGGGGGAGTCCGGTCCCGGTGTGTGCAGACATAGATGTTGACGTTGCAGGTGATTATCAGGTTCTCAGCAATAACTCTATCCGCAAAGAGGGTGAGGTCTGGCATTTGAGTTCACACTCTCCCACACAGGATATAGTGCTTCTGGCCGCCCCCATATTCTATCCGATAACTGAAGGTGAAGATCAAATGCAGGTCAGCGTCCATACTTTAACTTCCAAAGATGGGCCGGCCGCCCGGGAGTTGGCCGAGACTGGATTGTGGCTCCTGAACTTCTACCGGGATTGGTTCTCAGATGACTCCAAAAAACAGGTTACTGCTGTTGTAGCTCCGCGGGTTACCGGCGGTGGCTACGTTCGTGGACCTTTCCTGGTGCTTTCTGAAAATGCGTTGAGCAGCACACATCAAATAGAAGTCAAAACCTTCAAATGGCTGGCTCATGAATTCGCCCACCTGTGGTGCAGCGGTGCTCCTGCTGACAGCTGGGAGGACTGGTTGAATGAGTCCCTCGCAGAATATTCAGCTCTGCGGGCTGTGGCAGCAAGGTATTCAATTGAGACCTCTGAGAAGATGATTGATGACAAGAGAAATAAAATGAAAAAGCTTCCCGCCATCAAGGAACTGGATCGGGGTTCGCCTGAGGCTAATCAGGTGCTGAATGATAAGGGCTGCGTGCTGCTGCATGAACTGGCGTCAGATATCGGAAGAGAACGTTTCACTGAACTGCTCAGAATCCTCGCCAGCCGGGAGCAGTACTGCACGGAACAGTTTCTGGGTGCGCTGGTAGAGCTGACTGACATTGAAACTGCCAGGGAATTTGACCGTGCGCTGAGACTGTGAAATTCTGAGATGCTGGATAGTTTTCAATAAGGCACAGAAAAACTCCTCCTATGCGTTATAATACCCAACAGCGCCCGAAAGTGTTTCACATTGTTATAACAGGCTGAAAAAATATTTGGGTCCTTTCATTATGGTTTCAACTAGAG
>CAZRFK010000059.1:0-11911 GCA_964599275.1 uncultured Clostridia bacterium | reverse complement strand
GTATCCAGCAGCTGGGTTCTGTGGCCTGGGTAGCTTCATCTATTATAACAGTATCGAATTTTTGGCCTGCCAGCAGCTCAGAACCGCAGCCCGAATTAGTTGCGCATACAATATCAGACCGTGACAGTATCTCCTGTACAGCCTCTTCTTCCAGATGATCAATCCTACTGAACAATCTGTCTATCTGCTGTTGCAGTTGGAGCCACCGTACCATCTCCCTGATCTTGTCAGGCGGCACTCCGCGGGAGCCTTTTCCTTTTTCGGCCAGTGACTTGATCATTGCATCACTCATTCCCCGCCGCCATCTTCCTCCTGGATGCGTTGCCTGTTCCTGCTCGTCCAGAAGTTGCTGAGCCTCAGCGCGTAGGTTCCGGCTTTTTTGATACTTTTCATTTTTCTGTACCAGCTCATCAAGAGTGTGCTTGCGTAAAATAGGAGTTACTCTGGCTGGATGCCCGACCCGGACTACCTTCTCGCCCGATTCTGCCAGCCGCTGCACAAGGTTGTCCACAGCAGTATTTGAATCTGCGGCACACAGTACCTTCTCCCCTTTTCTGACCAGCTGTCTGGCTGATTCGACGCAGGTTACTGTTTTCCCGGTACCCGGAGGCCCATGGATCAGATAAAAATCACGCGAGTTCAGCGCTCGCAGGACAGCTTCTCTTTGCGAGGGATTCAATTTCTCATCGAGAAGTGTCAGAGAGTCTTCCATTTTATCAGTGCCTACATCATCAAGCACCAGGACCTTATCTCTGAGCTGCCTCAGCCGCTCATTTCCGGACTGCACAACCTGCATCAGGGCGCTCAGCTGCCGCTGGTAGGTAATGTCGTTGACGTGCAGATCACAACGCAGCCCTTTTCCAAATACAAATCCGGCAGGTTTTCTGTCAAAAGCCACGGTCAGAGAGTAGTTCGTTTTCTGGACCACCGTTCCGGTGGGGTTGTCATCGCGCAGGGGATCCCTTTTTGATATGACCACAAGATCCCCGCCTGATATTTCATTCTCCGGCAGCTGCTCCCCGGGTTTCTGCCTGGAGAACTTGACCAGATGCTTGCCTCCCAGACCAATTCCCTCATCATCACCCTTCAGATGTAACACTGCCCTGCCTTCGTTCTCTCTCTGCTTCGCAGACAGAATTCTCATTTCCCGCTCATGTCTTTTCATCTCTTCATTTCTTTCGTCCTCAACCAGCATTGCCAGTTCAAAAAACCGGGTGCGCGGATCCTCCTGCCGCAAAACCAGCACTTCGCTTGCAGCTACTCTGGTCAGCCCCTCCGCAACCTGGTCGTACACATCATCGGTAATGTAGACTGAGGCCATGGAACCCTTGATTTCAATATTTCCAACCTTATCAGCTACCACATCGGCCTCACTGGTAAGGGCGCCCAGAACATCACCAGGTCCACAGCTTTCGGGCAATCCACCTATATACACTTTTTTACTCATTGCAAATCCCTCCAATTTGCGTTCCTGTTTGTTCGCCTGCATGAAATGATGTTCTGGCTTGGTGAAATGGGCACACGCTACATTTGAAAAGTTGCTATGATTTATGTATCCAAATCCACCCAGACACTAACTTATTGCATCAAAGCTATCTCAAGAATGCAACCAGAGGCCGGGTAGAAACAACAGCCAACCCTTCTATCTTCACCAGTCTGAGTCTGTGCTGCGTGGACAAGCAACTCCAAACAGGACAAAAGGACTGGAAGCAAAGTGACCATTCCAGTCCTCAATCCTGAATCAAGATGCTGTTAAATTTTTGCTTGGTTGGTGTATTTAATTTGGAATCTCCTGGTTACCTGAGCTCATCCCTCCCGTTACTGTTCACCCGGTGGAAAATGTCGATGAGAAAATTGAGCCTTTGCCGCAGATTCCTTGTCTTGTCCGAATCAGATTCAGGAGTTTCGGAATATATTACCACTTCCACCGTCCGTACAAACTCTTCCCGGGCCTCTATGTCAATCTGCGTTTTTGTATCAGTCTTTTGATTTATTTGACAGCTTCTAAAGTCCCATTTCATCTGTCCATTTTGACGACACTTACTGAACTCATAGCTGGGGTTACTGCTGCGCTTCAACGAATTTCTGATCTTATACCACCACGGCCCCTCGCTGACCAGTTCCGTGATGTATTCAAATAATCCGGCTGATGCTGAATCGCTGCCTTTACGAATGAGGGAAACCAGCATTTTCTCCCTCTCGGCCAGAGTTTCAGAGCGCTGTGGATGACGTTCTCTCCTCCGCAGGCGGCGAATGCGTTCTATCTCTTCCCTCAACAATTCAACATGCGCCAACCCATCACTGCTAGTTCTCAATTGAGTCCCCTCCCCAATAATCACAACTGCTGAATGAGGTAAGTACCGCATCCCTCAACTGGGAGAATAATCTACACACTGCCCAACCCAGACCCCATTAATTATCCTTTGAAGTTTCGTGGGTTAATAAATACATATTGAATTATTTATAACTCAGCACATATGTTTTGAGAACAGATGCAAGTCACTATTAATCAGCGCCTGGTAGTCTGAAAAGTGGGGTTTGATCACCCAAAACCCGCTATTTGAGTCTATCGGTAGGAGTCTTTTCGGAGGGAAAACAATCAAACAAAATACCATCACCCTTTATTCTTGCTGTACCATCATGTCAGGGTGAAACAGTAGCAGGGCCGGAGCAGAAGCCGCCCCGGCCTAAAATATCGCATCAAAATTCCGGCGTATAAGCTCCACAATCCTTCCTCACGCGGGCAGCATATAAATTTATAAGTCGGCGTGTGAGCGGTCCGGTTTCACCTTCGCCAATGCTGCATCCGTCTACCTCAACTATGGGCACAATCTCACTTACACTCCCGGTTATAAAGACCTCATCTGCAGCCATCAACTCCTTCGGGGTGAAGACCTCTTCACAAAATGGTATTCCGCCTTCAACACACAGTTCAGCAACAACTGACCTGGTTATTCCAGGCAGGATGTTGACCAGGGGGTGGGTGAGCAAAGAACCATCCTGCACGATGTAAACATTGGTGTTTGAGCCTTCAGTGACCCTTCCCTGCCTGATCAGAATAGACTCATATGCACCCTGTTCCCTGGCCTTCTGGCAGGCCAGTACATTCGGCAGGAGAGCCGTTGTCTTTACATCGCAAAAAGCATACCGCAGGTCCTGCATGGTAATTGCGGATTCCCCCTCGAGTCTTTGCTGCATGGGAACCGGCTGATGGGGTTTAACCATAACAAAAACCGTGGGTTCGCTCGAAGGCGGGAAGGGGTGATCCCGGGGGGCCCTCCCCCGCGATACCTGTATGTAAGCCATGGCTTCCTTCAACTCATTTCTTCTCAGCAGCTCATCGACGATCTCGGTAAACTGCTCCTCAGAAGGCATACAGTCAAGTTCGATCTGCTCGGCTCCTCGCTGCATTCGCTGCAGATGTCTGTCCAGAGTAAAGGGAACACCATTGTAAACTCTGGCCACTTCATATAATGCGTCGGCAAAATTGAATCCGCGGTCTTCTACATGTACATACGCCTCATCCAACGGCTTGAATTCTCCGTTTAGATATACAATGCGACTCATGTCTGTCTCCTTCCGGTGTGTTGTGTTTTTCATAAATTAAACCGTTAAAAACTTCTCGGGTTCAAGTTCTTAACCGTGACCAAAACCCCCAATCGAACTTGACCATCAAATTAAAGGGGGACCTGTGCCCTAATTCCACAGCGCAGGCAGATAGTCCTGCTGTCAACACTCTGAAAAGACTGCAGGGACAAAAACTGAATGCTTCCTTTGCTCGACTCAGCAGGGTCAGGCTGATATAGTCTCATTCAGAGAGTCCCTGAAATTCAATATACTGCGGTAAACAGGAGGGCCATAAAAAAAGAATGAAACAACGTATCCACCTGGAAAAAAACATACTGTCTCTGGCATTGATCACCTCGGTCACCGTCATGGGAGGGCTTTACCGCACTGGATTCGCAGCCCTGTTTCCCTTTTTACAGGCTGAATTCGGAGTAAGTCGTGCAGTTATAGGCATGTACACCTCCCTGTTGTATCTGGTTTCTGCTGCTCTGGCCATCTTTACAGGCTGGATAACTGATCGAATAGGAGCCAAGACCGGGATGCTAATTGGCATCGTCAGCATAGGTGCGCTGCTGGCACTGCACGCTCTGACCCCTTCCTTTTTTGGGCTGCTGATTCTCGCCGGAATCTGCGGCGTTGGTTTCAGTTTTATCTCTCCAGCATCAGCCAAGGGCATAGCTGACTGGTTCGGACCGTCTGACAGAAGCACCCCCATGGGAATAATGTCCACAGGATGGTCTATCGGCGGTATGATGGGGGCTGCTGTTCTCCCCCTGTTGGCCGCAGGTGTTTTTGGTTGGAGAATGACAACAGCAGCCGCAGGTGCCTTTATCCTGCTGGTATCTTTTGTGGTCTACCTGTTCTACCAGGATGCAGATTCACCGCAAGAAGAAAGTTCTTCAGAGGCTCAAAAAGCCCTTCCCCTGCGGGAAGGATTTTCTCAACTTCTGAAGAACCGTCGACTGCTAGTGCTCTGTATTCTGGGGTTGATCTTTGGAGGGGTGGGCGGTGCTGTAGCCACCCACTTCACCCTGTTTTTACACCTGGACCACGGTTTCACTGAAGAGCTTGCAGGGTTGAGTTTTGCCCTGCTGCAGGGGGGAAGTGTAATAGCAAGACCCGGTTGGGGAATGCTCTGCCAAAAATTCCTGCAGGGAAGCAAGCGGTTTGGCTTTCTGGTTATTACCTTATCGATTGTAGTGGTGACCTCGCTGCTGGGCCTTTCTTCAATGCTTTTTTCAGATAATATAGCCCCTTTTCTGGTGGTCATGGGGTTGTTCGCAGGTGCTTCCACCCGGGGCTTTCACGGGCTGCTGTTCGCTGCCATATCTGAACAGGCCGGAAAGGAACAGTCGGCCACCGCCATGGGTTTTTCTATGATTTTCGTACGCGTTGGAGTTACCCTGGCTCCTCCGATTTTTGGTCACATTGCAGATATCAGCGGAACCTATGAACTCAGCTGGTTTTTGGCTGCAGCTGTGGTTCTTGTGGGTGGAGCAGCCGCTTACTACCTTGAAGGAAAGAATGAAAAAAAGGAGGCTGCCCGACAGAAAAGACAGCCTTAAAGCAGCGCTGAAACCAGCGCATTTGGCTTTTGCAAACAAAATTGAGTGAGCTGAGATTCCTGCTGAACACACCTGCCATTCAGCGTCCAACAGATTCTAAAAATCATAGCCAGATCGACTGACTGCGCAAAACTCCAACCGTCTCCCGCGTGGTCTCTTTGACTTCTTCCCTGCGTAAATTCTCCACAGCTGCCACACTGCAACCGCTCATCGCCTTCAATATAGATACAATCGATTGAGGGGCACCGTGTGTGCTGTATCCCCCTTCCAGGAACAGAACAGTCCTCCCATCACAATAACAATCCGCTATATCTTTAAGCGTTTCGGCCATCATTCCATAGCCTTCTGTGCTGAGCTGCATCCCCGCCAGAAAATCCTCCTCATGTCCATCCTGACCTGCAGAAATCAGGACCAGCTGCGGTCTGAACTGCTCGCAAATTGGCTCCAACACTTCCCGCAACATCAGCTCATAATCGGAGTCTCCGCAGCCACTGTGCAGTGGCACATTTATCGTGTAATTTTCCCCTTCTCCCGCACCATTTTCCTCGATCAAACCAGTTCCAGGGAACAGATAACGTTGATGAGCTGAACAGTACAGCACCCTGGGATCACGGTAAAACATGGCCTGAGTTCCGTTACCGTGGTGAACATCCCAGTCAAAAATCAGAATCCTCTCCAGTTCGTAGGTATGCATTGCATGATAGGCGGCTATACTGATGTTGTTGAACAGGCAAAAACCCATGGCCCGGTCGCGTTCTGCATGATGACCGGGTGGGCGTACCAGGCAGAATACTTTCTCTACTTCTTCAGACATAACCCTATCAACTGCAGTTATTCCTCCTCCTGCCGCCAAGAGAGCAACCTCATAACTGTGCTGGCAGATATGGGTATCTGTATCCAGGGCAGTTACTCCACTGCTGCAGGATGATTTCAGGTTTTTAATGTAGTCCAGGGTATGAGCACGTTCAACCTCCTGAACTGCCGCTTTTTCCGGCCTTATCACCTCCAGATCATCAAGGAGCTCACTATGTTTCAAATGATTCATTATCAGATGAAGTCTCTCACTATTTTCCGGGTGGTTTCCTGTTTCATGAAGGAGGTAATCATCATCATATAAAATGGCCGTTTCACACACTCGATGAACCATGCTTTTTTCACCTCATCAGTATCTATGCTCAGCACCATTAATTGTCGAGAGTACTCACAATAGTTTCAGCCTTGCCAGGATATCTCCCCGCCGACTGTATTTTTGATTCACTCATCCGGGTTATCACAGCTAGTACACAACAGTTCGTTGGCAGCAGTATGTTAGCCCGGTACGTTACTACCAGCTTTTTCAATATCCCAACTTGAAATTCCTCCCGGCATGATATAACCAGATGAATCACCGGCCTGAAGCACCCTTTGAACTACATGTGTTTTTCTTGTTCAGTGGTGGGATTGCGCCTGGGTAAAAATATGGTTGCAGATTTATTGATTTTCTTATCATACTCATCGAAAAGCTGAGACAATTTATTATATAGAATACCTGAATCGCTTGGTTCAAACCATCTGCTTAACACCTGGGTAGTCCGTTCGCCATCCATGGCTGGTTCTTCCCGCACCTTCTGTGCAGCAGTCCTGTGCCCCCTGTTGTATCGGGAAAAGTTCATTTCCTTATAACCAATATATTCACTCGGACCAAACCGGTCCAGGCAGGGTATATAGTACCAATTGCGTAACACGGACAACTGAGCAACAATTTCTTCATGTGCCCCCAGGTCCTCATTAAACTGCAGCACATTGGCAGCCACCTGTGCATAGCTATCTACCAGTTCAACCGAATGGTCTTCAGCCATTATTTTGCCTCCTTTCCACAGCAGCGCCCCATCTATACATCCTATTAGACAGGTGCACCAAACATTATGGCCAGAATGTTTTCTTGATTTACCCTCGACAACCTAAACAAATTGCTGTTGAGGTAACCAGACGGCGGAATACACAAAAGCTCCGCCGCCTGAATGATGTGCACTGAACGTATCATTTCCATCAAGAGAAATATGATATTTATGCAGCTCACTCAGAACAGAACTCATCCTTCATGTTCTTGCGAAAACTTTCATCGGTCAGCACATCAATAGCGGTCATGGCCATGGCCTTGGCGCCCAGGGTCATTCCCTTCCTACCTTCTTCGCTGGCTGCGGCTTCCTCCATCTCCGTACTGTGTCCAGCTACCCAGTCAGGAGCAATTGCCACATAAGGATGGATTGACGGAGTGACCTGGCTGACGTTGCCCATATCGGTCGAGCCGCTTCCTTTGGTGGTCTGCTCATCGATTGGTTCTCCCAGGATCTCAAAGTTTTCAACGTAGGCATCGGCCAGCATTTCATTGGGTGCCAGGTTGGCATAACGCTTGGCAGTAGGACGAAAAGCCACCTCGCAGCCGGCTGCAGTGGCTGCTCCCCGGGCGCAATCCTTCACCTTCTCCACCACTTCCTGTAGATAATCACTATCCTGCGAACGGGCATACATCCGAATTTGAGCAAAATCAGGAACTATGTTCGGTGCCTGTCCTCCCTCAGTGATAACACCGTGAATGCGAACATCATCTCTGACATGCTGTCTGAGGGCGTTCCAATTGTTAAATGTGAGGATAGCAGCATCCAGCGCATTCTTCCCCTTCTCTGGAGTGGCTGCTGCATGCGAGGACTTGCCGTGGTAGGAGATTTCAAGTGCCTCACGTGCCAGACTGCTGCTTCTGGAAATGTTTTTCGTGGACGGGTGAATCATCATGGCACAATCAACATCATCCAGATAGCCGTGTTCCACCAGATCCACTTTACCTCCAGCTCCATCCACAGCGCCTTCCTCTGCCGGACACCCCAGAACCACTATTGTACCACTGAGATCAGTGTCTGCCTCTGAGATGGCTTTCTTCAAGGCAATACCTGCACCAACTGCAGCCGCACCGATGATGTTGTGCCCACAGGCGTGACCCATCCCTGGCAGGGCATCATATTCAGCCAGAAAGGCCACCTTCGGCCCCGCACCCTCTCCGAATCTGTACTCGCCGTAAAAACTGGTTTCCATCCCGGCAACCTGCACCTGCACCTGAAAACCTTCGCTCTGTAGCGCTGAACTCAGCAGCTCTGCAGCGCGGTGTTCCTGATGTCCCAGTTCAGGGTTCTTATGCATATCCAGCGCCATATCCCAGGTCCCAGCAGCGATATCATCAACTCTTTTTTGCACTCTTTCTTTTAGGTCCATCGAATTACCTCCTCTTTTCCATCTTTAAGTATTTCCTCATCAGATTGCCAATCCCTTCAAGAAAGCGGGTTTATGCCTATTTAATACCTATCTGTACCGTTTTTGATGGGATCGGTTCCCCCTGCAAGAGGCGGTAGCAATGCGACCTGCCCAGCATGCACCTGTATTGCTGAAGTGGCTGTCTTATGACAGCGGTGATATACTGCTCAGGAGAGCTGCAGACATCACAGCAGGTATGATAAGGGGTAGATGCTCGTGCTGGCAACTTTTGACCAACTGACTGAGGACAAAAAAAGGCAGGTTTACGAGTTCACATCAGCTCTGCCGGTGATCTTGCACTTCGACGGATATGAAGACATGGTTAGAAAATATGGTGGAGAAGTTTACGCCCATGGGAAGCAGCACTTTTCGTTATGGCACAAAGGTAAAGTGGTCGGAACCACCGGGGTTATCACCCGTGAAATCCCGGACCGCGGTGAGGCATTCATAAATGCGGTGTACATCGAACCCAAAAAGCCTGAGGCCATCTGTCGACTCCTGTCCCGTGCATTCACCCACCTGATGCCTTACAGGGTACAAACGGTCACCCTGGGTATTTCCACTGGATGTGAACATACACTGCCATACCTCAAGGAGGTTGGATTTTTGCAAGCCTATGAATTTCTGCAGATGACCCATCGCGAAAATATCTTCCCGGCAGCTAAAAAGCAGATTGAACTTCATCCTCTGTGTGAGGACAACGCTGACTCATTTCGCCACATTCACAACGAGACCTTCAGCACATCTCCCAACGGCGCAACTTTGAGTGAAGAACAGGTGCAGGAAATGCTGAACAGGTCCAGATGGGCAGGTCTTTGCATCCATGAGGGTATCCCGGTAGGTATGTACCATATGATCCGGGAAGATAGCATCGGCAGAATTGCCGACATTGCAGTGCATCCTGATTTTCAGGGACGCGGCATTGGAAGTCTGCTTGTAAGACGGCTGGTGGAGCGTGTGTATGAAGACGGCGCACGAAAAGTACAGCTGGAGGTTGCAAGCAGCAACAAGGCTGCTGTGCATCTGTATAAAAACTGTGGATTCAAGCAGGAGAAGGTACTGAGCCGGTGGTTTACTCTCTTACCCGAAGAGGTCTGCAGCTGTTCATAATTTCTTAGATAAGAAGGATTAAGGATCTATCTCCCGGCTTCTTACCGGCCGGGAGATAATCATGACAATATCACAAAAATCACCACGCACAACCGGGAGGCCCACAGGATAAAACTCCCGCATCAGCTCCTCTGTAAGCATTATTTTGTTCTCTCTTTCAGTATCCGGCTTGCTCTTTTCATATCGGCCGGATCATTAATATTCATAAACATCTTCAGGCTGTCATCATAACTCCGGGAAATGCTTTCGGGAATTAATCTGGTTCGCACACAGGAAAAGAAGCTGATAATTCTAAATCTATTCTCCTGTAAGGATTTCCTGATGGGCTTCAAACATCTTTTCGAGTAGAATCCGTGAAGAGGTTCAACGTGGGAGTTCTTGCGGGGAAGAACAACATCATAGTCATTATTCCACATCTCATCGGCCATATAGGTGATGAAATCCTCATTGAGAAAGGGCATATCACAGGCAGCAACAAAGTTCATCTGGTGAGATGAAACCTGAAGTCCGGTGTATATACCGGCTAGCGAACCTCCTTCATCCACGACATCCGTGATTGCAGTAACGGGATAATTTCTATATCTGGAGGGGTCCTGGGTCACCACCACTATCTCGGGGAACAGTCGCTCAAGGGGATGCAAAAGATATTCAATCAAATATTTACCATCAAGCTGTAAAAAAGCCTTGTCCGTTCCGCCAAATCGGCGGGCCTGTCCCCCGGCCAAAACGACTGCTGTCGTCTCATCTATGCTCATATATGTCCCCCTCAAAGTTTAAAGAGATTCCCTTATTTTGAACAGTCCATAATCATAAAGGATGCTTTCAGTGTTTGGTTTCTATTATGACGTCCCTCATTCCTGCTTTAATACCGAAGCAAGCATATCAGTCAGCAAATCTGGCTTTATAGCAACGGGTAGGTAACTCAGCAGAAAATACCAACCTACTCGTTTTCATTACGGTCAGGACTGCTCTGTTCAACCCCCTGCCATTTCAATACCACTATCGCATAGGCCCCAGATGCTCCCAGGGCTACCACAGCCACCGCCAGCGCTAACAACCCGACACCATAATTGAAACAATTATGCCGGCTAAAACGCCACCTGCTGACGCGACAATGACTAGTGGCGCCTGTACTTTTTTGAACACATCGATTCCCCTGTCAGCATAATGTGCTGAGGTTTTTATCAAGGAGTTTGGTCGGCTCTAACTTTATATATTCTCAAACAACTTTAATAATTATCCAATTTACATTAAGATTAATAAACAATGGGTTGTAATTCAACCAACACAACTAAAAATAGAGGATGTCAAGCCTTGCTTTGCCAGATGGCGCAATGGAATGTAAGATACCTTCGAAAATGCCATGAGGTAACCGGAAAGGATGTTGGATAGATGAGGCAAATTAACTTTGATTTTTCTTTCCTTGAGGAGGTCATAGAATATTTAAAACGTGACAGAACCGACGAAGATACCATCGTTCACTTGAGTCAGATGCCTGCGGTCGACCATCTGGTGCGTCACAGCAATAATTTCAGTTTTGACAACACCACCCGCATTGAACTGGTAAAAAACCTGCTCAACCCACTGGAAAAATCAATCGAAGTCCTGCCGGAAACCACCACAGCAGCCGATAGACTCCGAAATTATCTGGCTGATAATGACGACTGGATGCTCGAAACCGAAAAACTCCTGCCGGAAGAACACAATTTTGCGGGGGTCAATATGTACCTTACATTTGGTTACGACGTGGGAGTTGTCTCGGACAGCAGCTCGGCATCACTCAATCTGGCTCATCCGCTGATCCGCAAACAGCCTGAAGATGCCCCATTTTATCTCATTCACGAACTTCACCATACCGGTTACCTCAACTACCAGGATCTTTCCGGACTCGGCGAGATCAGGTCCAGGGGGCAGTTGGTGGACCTGGTGCAATCTCTCACCCATCTGGAGGGTCTGGGAATGTACGCCCCGATGGATTTCCGCAAAAACTGTGGAGCTCTGGATCGTGATCCGAAATACAGGATTATTGGCGATGAACCCCGCATTAAAAGACTGGAGCAGAAGTTCTGGCAGCAGTATGACCTGCTGGGTCAACTACCTGAGCAGGTAAACCGCGAACAGGTATCGCAAACCCTCGAATCTTTTGGAGAACCGGAAAGTCTCTTTCACCTGGTAGGATGTCGTCTGGTGCAGCGGCTGGATAGCAAACATGGGCGGGACACTCTAGTTGAAACCATAATGAAAGGACCCAAATATTTTTTCAGCCTGTTATAGCAACTGTTATAACAATGTGAAACACTTTCGGGCGCTGGTGGGTATTATAGCGCATAAGGAGGAGTTTTTCTGTGCCTTATTGAAAACTATCCAGCATCTCAGAATTTCAC
>CAZRFK010000058.1:0-12386 GCA_964599275.1 uncultured Clostridia bacterium | reverse complement strand
GACCACAACCTGCATATCTCTCTTCCGTTGGAGCGACTCCAAGATTTTCTTTGGCCGCAGTCTATTTAGATGGATCCTTGAACATCGAAATCTCGCCATTGGGTTCATCGATTGCACATTTTACTTCGGAAAAGGTTAAACACCCAGCTGCACGCAGCCGGCTCAATGCATCCTCTGGCGTATGTTTTATGCTATTAATGTGACCCCGTAATAGTTCACCATCTCTGACAATGGTTTCTGGCTTGAAAGATAAGAAATTTCTCACAGCGGTAAATCGCAATTTCATGTGTGTGAGAATGGTCTGAATGCCTGCAAGCAGTATAATTACGAAGATGGTAGGACCATGTGGAATTTCTGGATCTGCGAGGTCAGCCCCTGCACTGCTACAATGGTAACAGCAATAACAAAATCTGTGACACTCAGCTCCACCACATGCCTACGTCCCATCAGAAGCACCACAGACTGAAATACAACTACAATCGTGACGGTTCTAAGAAAGATAACGCCATACAAACCTAAACCTATTATCCCTCCCTGCTTTGTTAGGGTTCCCGCAAAAAACCAGACGGTATTTAGATGTGGTTACAAGACTTTATAGATGGGCAAAAGGAAACCGCCGGATTTCGCCGACGGTCAAGCACGGATAATATGTATATCTTGGATCAGTCAATCAACAACCTTTTGCCCTTTTTATTGGGGACTGCCTTTAAGTGTTTTTATAGTTGCCTTGGGATCGGCTGAAGCAAAAAACGCCGATCCTGACACCAGGCAGCCTGCTCCTGAGGACCGTAATTTTTGGGCATTATCAATATTAACCCCACCATCCACCGAAACCCTTACACCTTTTTCGGCAACTAAGCGGCGGGCTCGTTTCACTTTACAGAAGGTACCTGGAATGAAACCACCTCCTGAAAACCCCGGGTTCACACCCATGATGATTACCTCATCCAGTAAATCTACGACGAGGGATAAATCGTTTACTGCAGTAGCAGGATTGTAAGCAATGCCTGTCCTGATTCCTTCCCTTGAAATATGCTCCAGGAGTCTATGACTGTGCGGAGTAACTTCCCGGTGAAAAACTATCAAATCCGCTCCGGTATCAAGGAACATATCCACGACTTCGTGGGGGTTTTGCACCATAAGGTGTACTTCTATCGGTATCTCGGTTGTGGCATCTATTTCTCTGACCATCTCCGGTCCGAAGCTCAGGTTTGGTACAAAGTTACCATCCATCACATCCACATGCAGCATGTCTGCTCCGGCTTCTTCGGCTTTTTGAACTCCTGAAATTATATCAAGCGGATTGGCTGACAGTAGGGAAGGTGCAATTAGGACTTCGTCTTTTTCCCACCACGAAATAGAGGTTGTCCTGTTGGATTTACCGCAACACGTCATGGCTGATCAACCTCCCCTCGGAATAAATTTGGACGCGAGCTGCGCTGCCGTACCAATAAATTGTAATCTCATGCTCAGTTCCGCCTTCTAACAGATCATGAACCACCACTCGTTGGCTGGCCTGATCTATGACATTTATTTTTACTTCCTGGGTATCAGGTTCAGCTGGTAAGCTGAACCTGATTTCACCTTCCTGCTCTTGTCGATCGTTGCCCTTACTGACCACCAGCGTAACCGTATCACCAGCAGATACTTCGCTTCCAAGTCCTGGATCCTGGGCTATAACAGTTCCAGCAGGAAAATCAGCTTCTTCCCTGACCACCTTGTTATCAAGCCTCAGCTCATCGAACTGTTCCAGTACCTCGTCAAGAGGTTTCCCAATGAATCCCTGCAAAACAAATGGTTCAGGCTCTCTACCCTTGCTTACCTCTAACTGGACTGTTGTTCCTTTCTGGACTCTAGTGCCTTCACTCGGGATCTGTTCAATTATTCTTCCTGCTGCTACTTCCTCATGATGAAGTTCCTCAAATTCTGCTTCCAACCCTACATTTTCCAACTGTATCCTGGCCTCGATTCTGGTCAGTCCAACCACATCAGGTACTCCTCCCTCAACCCATTCTGGGCCTTCACTGACAGTAAGCTGGATCACCTGTCCGCGCCTCACGTCGGCATCGGCTGAAGGATTCTGAGAAATGATGTGATTGGCTGGAATATCCTCATGGTGTTGCGATGCCATTACCTCTGCTCGTAAACCATGCTCTTCAAGGACAGATTCAGCTGATGTCAAACGCAAATCAACTACGGGGGGCACGCTTACAATAGGTACGTTGTACCAATCCCAAACCCAATAGGCACTGTAACCGACCACAGCTGTAAACACTATCAGGAGAACAAGCCATATAGCGGAAATTCTTGATTTACCATTAGATTTCTTATTTTCACGTCGGTTTCCCATTCCCGACCCTCCGTTATTGTTGTCATTTCTACTCCTGCGCCGAGAGCCAAGAATGTTTTCTGGCAATTCTGTTACTTCCCTGGTATCCCTGTTATCCTCATTACGAAATGGTGCACTGGCAAGGGTCTTTCCCTGCACTGCTGCATCCAGGTCTTGTTTCATGGCTTGCGCTGTAGGATATCTTCGCCCTGGTTTTTTGGCCAGAGCGCGTTCAACAACTGCATCGATGGCTGAATCAACAGTGGGATTTTCATCCGAAATTCGTGGGATTGGTGCTTTAGCGTGTTCCAAAACTAAAGTCACAGTTGAATCACCATCATATGGAATATCACCAGTGAGCATTTCGTATAAAACGATACCAGTACTGTAAATATCCACCTGTTCGCCAGTTGTATGTCCTCTTGCCTGCTCCGGGGCCATGTAATGGACTGACCCCATAATTTTGCTATCATCGGCTACCAGAGTGCCAGTCTGAGGAGCACGAGCAATGCCGAAATCGGTAACCTTAACCCGACCTTCGTCATCAATGATTATATTGTCAGGCTTTATATCACGATGAATTATTCCAGATTTGTGCGCACAGCCAATGGCAGAAAGCAACTGTTCAGTGATTTCAACTGCTTTCTCCATCTTCAGGGAACCTTCTTCACAGATTATCTCCTTCAAACTTTTTCCCGAAACATACTCCATCACTATGTAGTGTAAATCCTCTTCAGGTTCCTCTCCTACATCATAAACATTAACTATATTTGGATGCGAAAGTCCAGCAGCAGCCTGAGCCTCGCGGCGAAAATGCTTCAGATATTCCTGGTCCGTCGCATACTGCTCGCGAAGCACTTTGACTGCAACTTTCCGGTTTAGGTAACTGCATCTCGCCAGATAAACAACTGACATACCACCGGTTCCCAGGCGCTCAAGGATTTCATATCGCTGTCCGAGGACATACCCTATCACAATTGTCCTCCTCTCAGATCAACACCTGCTAGCCTTTTTCTGCGTCTAGCTGGAATCCACTCTTTCTCGCAGCTGGCCACAAGCCGCGTGAATATCCAGCCCCAACGGTCGTCTAATAGTAACATTGATTCCCATCATCTCCAGCACCTCAGCAAATTCTTCCACCGCTTCCCTAGATGATGGGGTGAAATCACTGCCTGGTACTGGGTTCATCTGTATCAAATTAACGTGACAAATCATGTCATCCAGGAGTATCGCCAATTCCCGTGCCAACTCAGGATGATCATTGACCCCTTTCATCATAGCATATTCAAAGGTTACTCTTCTTCCGGTTTTTTCGGTATAATACTTGGAAGAATCAATGAGTTCTTCCAGCGAATACTGTTCATTTAGAGGAACTATCCGGTCCCTGAGGTAATCATTGGGAGCATGAAGTGATACTGCCAGGGTAACCGGAATCTCTTCATTGGCCAATTCACGTATTTTAGGAGCCACTCCAGCTGTTGATACTGTCATACGGCGGTAACTGATGCCAGCTCCTTCTGTCTGTGAGTGAAATATCCTTAAAGACCTTACGAGTGAATCGTAATTATGTAAGGGCTCCCCCATTCCCATAACAACGATATGACTGATACGTTCTCCCTCGTCATCGAGGCTCTGCTGTGTAAGAAACCACTGACTGACAATTTCGTGAGTCGTCAGGTTACGAGTTAAACCTCTAGCCCCAGATGCACAGAAAGAACACTCAACAGCGCAACCAACTTGAGTGGATACACACAGAGAGGTTCCGAAAGAATAGCGCATCACGGCAGCTTCAACAGTACTTTTGTCTTTCATTCTCAGGGCAAATTTTTCAGATTGCTCATCTTCAGATATCAGATGCTCCTCAATTTTTACATCGGTTATCTGGGCAAAGCTCTGCAGTGCCTCACGAAGTTGTTTGGGAAGATTGGTCATTTTTGAAAAATCATCTTCACGATGTTGGTAAATCCACTCCATCAATTGTTCGGCCCTGTATTCTGGTTGACGAAGTTTGCCGAGAAGTTGTTCCAACTGTTCTTCATTTTTGGTCAGCAGTACTTCTTTCAATCACTTTCACCTCTCAAGTCGGCGTAATCTGGCAATGTAAAAACCGTCGGTCCCGTGAACATGAGGAAACATGGTAATATCGTGAACATCAGGTCCCGAAGCTGCCAACTCAGGTATTTCTGGTAGGTACTCGTTCAGAGCGTCCGGTGCAAAATCAGGGTTTTTATTCAGAAATGCATGTATTCTCTGTTCATTTTCTTCTTCAGCCAGCGAACAGGTACAGTAAACCAGTGCTCCCCCCGGCGCTACAAGATTGGAAGCAGCGTTCAACAGCTGAGATTGCAGCTTTACCATTTTCTGTGATAGATCAGCAGATTTGTTCCATCTGGCATCAGGCCTTCGCCCAAAAATTCCTGTACCGCTGCACGGTGCATCAACCAAAACAATGTCAAACAAACCTATCTCACGTTGGGTCAATTTTCTTGCATCACTATTTTTAGTTTTTACCGAGGATGTAATATCCAGCCTCGTGCAATCCTGTTCCAGCTTGTTCAGTTTATTTTTATGGATGTCAACAGCCATGATCTCTCCATTGTCATTCATCATCTCAGCTAAATATGTAGTTTTACCCCCTACACCAGCGCACATATCCAGACAGCGCATCTGGGATGTTACACCGCAGGCCCGCACTGCTAATTGAGGCGCCTGCGCCTGAATTGAAAATAGCCCTTCAGAAAACTCTTCCAAATCAACCGGTGTTCCCTCATCCTCAAATATAAGTGCCTCAGGAGCCCAGGGAGCCGGACTGACTGCGACGTCCTTACCTGTGAGGCGGTCTAACAAATCACCTGGTGTTGTTTTGAGGCGATTAACACGCAGACAAATATCAAATTTAGAATTATTTCTGATACAGAGCTCTTCTGCTTGGCGCTCACCGAAACTGTCCACCCATCTCTTTATAATCCATTCAGGATGACTGTATTTCACTGCGAGCCACTGTATAAGATTGTTTTCCCTTGCAGGTATTTCCAACTGGTCCTTTTTTCTGATAAAATTTCGCAGAACGCCGTTGACAAATCCGCTGGCACGAGAAAACCCTATCTCCCGTACAGCCTCAACTGTTCGGTCACAGGCTGCATATTCTGGAACTCTCAGCCTCAAGATTTGATATGCACCAAGGCGCAGTGCATTCAACACTGGGGGATCCAGCTCCCCTAAAGGACGATTGCTGAGCTCAGCCAGGTAATAATCAATTAGTTTGCGCTGACGTAGAACGCCAAAGACCAACTGGGTTATGAATCTTTTGTCCCTGGCATCCATCTTCACTGCAGACAGATGGTGTTTCAGCAGCTGATCAGCCCATGCCCCATCCTGAATGCGAGTCAAGATTTGCAGCGCAGTTGTCCTCGGCGATTTTCCCTTTGCCATATCTCACATCAACTCTTTCCATAAGGAGAGAAAGTCAGATCGTCATTTCTTTTTTCTCCGGCATCCCGTGTGGCAACAAAATATACTGTGGGTCTGGTGGGACTAAATATCATGGACAGAATCCCCCCTGGACGTGGCTGTCCGACTGGAACAATTTCAACAATTTCCAAGCTCCTCACATCGGTACTGGTAGTTAAATAACGTTGAACTAAAACCCCCAGAAGCGGAGAAGCTAGCAATAAAATCCCCCCCGCCAGTACAATCGAAACCATCTCCAGCTGACCCCACATCAACAGCAATACCAATACCATGGCAGCAGTAACAAAGTTACCTACGGCCAGACTGGTGCCGCATCGTCGATGAACAGCCAGCCCAGATTCTCCCTGCTTCAGCCGAAAAAGTCCTTCCTCAGCAGCTCGTTTGAGGCTCATGGGGTCTGACCATCCTCGGATTATAAAACCATCTTCTCTTGACAAGCCTACCAGATTGGTAGCTCCATACCTGTTCTCCAAAATATTTATTGTAGCATGCTCCACAGCATGATGCTGTCTCAGACGACGGTTCACGGCGATATTAAGAATCTGTCTCGGTATTTCAATCAGATTAGCCATGCTGTGTGCCATCAGACCCGCAGGTAATAGAAACAGCATGACAAACAATAGCGGAGCAGCCATCCAGGTGATAAAAATCAATAAAGGTGCCATCACCGCCGCCGCCCTCTGAGCATGAACAGGTAAACAAACTGCATAATAGCCATCAGTGCAGCAGCCAAATAGGTGAGTGCGGCAGCGTTAAGAACCTCTCTTACTCCCTGTTGTTCTTCCCTGGTTACATATCCTCCTGTCTGAAGTATCTGTAATGCCTGAGCAGATGCATTTAATTCTACAGGAAGGGTTATCAGCTGAAAAACGACTGCAGCACCAAAGAACACCAGTCCTACCAGCATCAACGTAGAACCAATATCACCACGGAACAAAAGTCCTATGAAAAACAAGGGGAACGCCATCTTGGAACCAAACTGGGTAACTGGAATAATTGCATTTCTCATGCCCAGCCACACATAATTAGAAGCATCCTGCAGTGCGTGTCCAGCCTCATGTGCTGCAATACCTATAGCCGCCAAAGTGCTTCTGTGATAAACATCTTCACTCAGTCTGACCACCTTTTCACGAGGATCATAATGATCGCTCAGGGTACCTTTTCTGGTGGGTTCAACCGAGACATTTTGAAGACCTGCGTCACGCAGTATCTCCCTGGCAACTTCTGCTCCAGTTTCGCCGCGCCTAGAACGAACACGGGAATATTCCTCAAAAGCTCCCCTAACCTTGGACTGAGCCCAGGTGGCGAGCAGTAATGCAGGTATGACCAGGATAAAATATGTGGGATCAAACATGAACATCATTAGCCCCCCTTTCTGTGCTGGACAGCTGCTTAATAGCGGTCACGATAGAGTTTACATCCACAGAAGTATTGAAACAGGGACCATTAGGCTGAAGGTTGATAACTCCAAATACTGGCACTCCCCTAACATCACGGATTCCTTCTGTCAGCTCCCGTTCACACGCGACTGCCACTATAGCATTTGGCCGAGTTTCTTCAACTATTCGACGAGCCTGAGTTCCACCCGTAGAAACATAGATATCAACGTCAAAAGGTTGACATAAAGTCAAGATATCATCTATAGAACAATTCCCACAGCGGTCACATTGGGTGACATCTTGGCTGACCTTATGAGGACATTCTGCCCACTGCAGACAACGAGGCAGAAGGACAAGTATCTCCTCCGAAGCCTGGGTTCCTTCAGTGTCTACCATTTCATTATTAACTTCTACAAATGAACCCCTGACGGCATCACTCTCTACTCCAAAAATCCCAGCAACTACAGTAGCTGCTGGCAGCAAACACTGTATGAGAAATCTGTTGACCATGTCACCCAATTTCCCCAAATGTTTGTTGAATACCAGCATATAAACAACACTTAATAAAGATAATCCCGCCAACACAACAAAGAGGATGACTCCAATTTCAAGGAGAAATAAAAGCACCTGTCGCATCGGATCCTGATGCTGTATCAGTAGATAAATAAGCACGGCCCCGAGTCCGGAAAAGACCAGGGATGCCACAGCACACATCCACAAAAACAGACGCTTTCTCCGTTGAGAAAGTATGTCTTCTGACTCAGATGCCAAATCCTCCGGTTTCTTGTTCATTACATTGTTCTTCCCTTCAGGTTCCCAGAACATCACCTGCTTGTATCTCATATCCGTTAACAAAGTCCGCAACGTTCATCTTCTTTTTACCTGAAGGCTGAACTTCTATTAACTGGCATAACCCTTTTTCGGTGGCGACATCAATACCTTCAGGTTTCACGCATACCACTTCTCCTGGAATGAAACTATTGATATCAGTACCACACTTCAAACGTGCCTGAAAAATTTTGATACGATTTCCCTGCCACTGTGTCCAGGCTCCGGGCTGAGGACTGAATGCATGGATTTGATTTACCACCTGTTCAGCCGGCTGAGACCAATTTATTTCCACTTCTTCTTTTTTGATTTTTGGGGCATAAGTAGCTTTTTTATCGTTCTGTTTGCGGCGTTGAGCATTGCCGTCAGCAATCTGACTCAAAGCCTCCATCAGAACTTCTGCAGCCGCTTCCGACAATCGATCATGCAGATCTCCGGCAGTATCCATCTGCTCTATGGGCATTTCTCTCTGCAGTAAAATGGGACCGCTGTCAGTCCCCTCATCCATCCAAAAAATCGTAATTCCTGACTGTTTTTCATCATTTAACAGCGGTCTCTGAAGAGGAGCTGCACCTCTGTAGCGTGGCAGAAGCGATGGATGCACATTTATGCACCCGATTTTCGGGATCTGTAGGATCTCAGATTTGAGAATTCGCCCATAGGCATTAGTCACTATAAGGTCCGGTTCAAGCCATTTCAAATGAGTGATGAATTCCTCGTCATCTTCCGGCTCGGGCTGAAGAATGGGAATACGATGCTCCAGTGCTACTTCCTTGACCGGACTGGGTCGCTGTTTCTGTCCCCGTCCTCGTCTGCGGTCCGGAGCTGTTACCACCCCGACCAATTCACAGTTTTCTTCCTGCATTTTCTCCAACGTGGGTACTGCAAAATCCGGAGTACCCATAAAAATTATTCTCAAGTTGGTCTCGGGTGGCATTTTGAGCAATCGGTCACTCTTGTCCACAAACAATTCACCGTGCAGGTGATCTATCTCATGACAGACAGCTCTAGCACTCCACCCCTCGGCATCCAACCAGATTTTCTTTCCTTTTCTGTCGTAAGCCTGAATTCTCACCTCAGTGGGACGATGAACCTCCCCCATGAATCCAGGTAAGCTGAGGCATCCCTCAAAACCTTCTTCTGAACCATTCTGGGATATAATCTTGGGGTTTATAAGTTCCTTCAACCCTTCCCCCCAATCCATAACAATGACCTGTTTGGGGACTCCCACCTGAACAGCAGCCAGACCGACTCCCCGATGGTAATACATGGTGTTAGCCATCTTTTCAACAAGTTCACTAATAGAATGGTTGAAATTCTCAACTGGCCGGGAGCTCTTGCGCAAAACTTCGTGGTCAGCTGAAAGGATATTGGTTCGTTTTTCAGGTGGAGTTATGTTGCCGATAACTTCCATAATATTCACGTCCCCTCGTCATGTTCTCTATCTGATCATCTATAGTTGCCTCATTTTCATTCAGGTGATGTCGCTGCACTCAGTCAATTTAATATTATAGCATTTGCATCGGATCCACGTCGATCGTGATGCGGGGATCATCACTGCCGCGACGCATGTCACTCAAACCTCTCTGCACAGTTTTCAAGAGAGTTTTTAATCTTTCTGCTTTTAAAAACAAATGCCATCTATGCTTTCCCCTGAGTTTATCCAAAGGTGCAGCGACAGGTCCCAGAATCTCAATCTGCTCACTATCTATGGCATCAACACAGCGCGACAATTTGTCTCTGACCTGCCTACCCCACATACGAACTAACTGCTCAGATTCGCCTCGAATAAGGATGCGGGACAAGTATCCGTGGGGCGGGTAACGGGTCTGCTGTCTTTGATTCAACTCCTCGCGGTAAAATGATTCTAGTTCACCAGCAAGAGCAAACTGAAGAGCCGGGTGGTCGGGGTTGCGGGTTTGCACAATGACAGTACCTGGTTTGTCTCCGCGACCGCAGCGACCAGCAACTTGGGTGATCAACTGAAAAGTGCGCTCTGCACTGCGGAAATCCGGAAAATGAAGAGCTGTATCAGCATCGACCACACCAACCAGCGTAACCCCGGGGATATCCCACCCCTTGGCTATCATCTGCGTACCAACCAATACATCTAGCTCACCCCGGGAAAACTCCCCATATATTTCTTCCCGCTTTCCTCTCTTTCTGGCTATGTCACTATCCATGCGCGCTATCTGCGCCCCGGGAAAACTCGAACGCACAGCCGCTTCTACTTTTTGCGTTCCGGTCCCTCCCCGAAACATATCATAACCACCACATTGAGGACAGACTTCGGGAGGGGCCTGCGTAAAACCGCAATAATGACATTTTACAGCTCGGGCATCCCAGTGATAGGTAAGGCTGACGTTGCAACGTCGGCAGTTGACGACCTGCCCACAATCTGCACACATTAAAAAGGCCGAGTAACCCCTCTGATTCAAAAACAAAAGAATTTGCTGTCCATCCTGCAGGTGTTTATGCATTTCTTCCATAAGCCTTCTGCTAAAAATACTTCGATTTCCTTCTTTTTTCTCTGCACGCATATCGACCAGCTCGATTTCCGGCATCGGTCGATCATCAACCCTTTTGGGAAGCCGTACCGTCCGGATGCGCCCCTTGTCTGCACGATCAAAAGTTTCTATCGATGGCGTAGCCGAACCTAAAATTGTTAAGCATTGATTTAATGCACTTCGCTTCAATGCCACTTCTCTTGCATGATAGCGGGGTGCATTATCCTGTTTGTAGCTATTTTCATGTTCCTCATCCAAAATAATTACTCCAAGATTGCGACAGGGAGCAAATACCGCCGACCTGGCGCCCAGAGCTACACGTGCTTCACCACTGAACAAACGGTACCATTCGGTCTGACGTTGAGTTAGAGTCAGTGAACTGTGTAGAACTGCCACTTCATCCCCTAACCTTGCTCTCACCCGTGAGACCATTTGAGGAGTCAGTGAGATTTCCGGAACCAGCAAAATAGCTCCTTGTCCGCGGGCTAATACTCTCTCGATAACACGAAGGTATACTTCGGTTTTCCCACTACCGGTCACTCCATGCAGCAAAAACGGTGAAGGACTATCTTTATCAATGGTATTGAGAATTTCTGCCAGAGCATTGCCCTGTGCTTCGGTGAGCTGATGCGGCGGCTTTTCGCCTTCATCTTCAGAAATATTGCTGTATGGTCGGTCCTGCGAAGGTATTTCTATCCACTTGAGAAAACCCTTGCTCACCACCGCATCAACTGTTGATGGACTGCATCCGGCTATTTTAGCAAGTTCTTTCCTCTTGAGAGGACGGGCCGACCGCCGGGCAGCACATAAAACGTCCTTTTGTTTCTGTGCTCGTTCCAGCTGAGAATTAGCATCAGAAACATCGTCTACGTCGAGGACCAGCCTGCGAACTTTACTGGGGCCAACAGTCCCTGATTCACGCAACCCCGGTGGCAAAAATAACCGGACTACTTGTACCGGATCACACATAAAACGGCGGGTCATCCATCGGCACAGTGATATATCAGTCTCTGACAAAAACGGGTCTTCAGATATAATTTCCTTTATTTCCTTGACTTTATGTTTTTCTACCTTTGTTTTATCACTAAGCTGCACTATCAGCCCCTGCACAGTTCGACCACCAAAAGGAATCTGAACAGCCTGTCCCGGATAGATAGTGCTGCTCATCGAACAGGGAACTGAATAATCAAACAACCGCCAACCGGTTGGCAGGACACGATCGTCCTGCAGGACCGCATCAACTAGCACTTTAGCATACTGGCCCACGATGGTTTCCTCTATCCTTTTTTGTTATCGGATGAGCGAACTTCAGGGCAATTTCTTATCTTGCAAACCAGCTCATCAACTATAAGTCGAGCAAGTGACAGCTTATGCATTCTGTCGAGCTGATCACATGAACCAGGAGTGATAAGGAAACAGCTGTTATCATCCGAACCGAAACCTATTTCCTCGTCCACTACATTCAAAACCACCGCATCCAGGTTTTTGGCACGGAGTTTTTTCCTGGCATTGTCCACCGCATCTGATTCATCTGTCTCAGCGGCAAATCCCACCAGGACTCTGCTCCCTTTGCACTGTCCGAGTGCCTTGAGAATATCGGGGGCCCTTTGCAAATCGGGCAGCCTTTCCCGGGTGGCGTCAGTCTTGTGTATTTTTGTACTAGCTGTCTTCGTTGGTTGATAATCACAGACGGCTGCCGTCTTAACGAGAATATCCGTATCTGCCCATACATCCTTACAGGCATCCATCATTTGTTGGGCAGACTCCACAGAAATAACATTGACATCTCTTGGTGGCTGCAACTTTGTAGGGCCAGAAATAAGATATACCTGTGCCCCCCGTTCTCGGGCTGCTCGTGCCATAGAATAACCC
>CAZRFK010000057.1:0-12394 GCA_964599275.1 uncultured Clostridia bacterium | reverse complement strand
CCAAACAGAGTATATAGCAGCACGCTTACAAAGGCGACCATCAAAATAAAGCTGGTGCCGCAGCGAAAATGAGTGGTAGACTGCTGCCTTGCTTCTCTCATTTCCACCGGTGGTCGCTGTTTAAGAGGAGAACCCTTCTCTTCCCACGCATTGATCACCTGATGCTCAGCTCCATGATACTCAAAAACCCTCCCAATGTCCGGCATGCGACTGATAGTGGCTATATAACCTACTACTATTACCAGTCTGACAAGGCCCTCTAGCAAATTAAGCACAATTCCCTGCTCAATGAAATGACCAAAAAAAGAACCCACAACAGTTGGTAAAACCACGAAAAGTCCTACCCCTAATATGCAGGCCAAAACCAGGGCTGCTGTCATTTCACCTGCAGATAGTTCTTCCTCCTCGGAACCAGCCTGGGCATTGGCGGAAAACATCAGGGCCGGTATTCCTAACCGAAGAGCATCAACCAGTGCCCCCATCCCACGTAACACCGGCCATTTGAATACCGGAAAACGTTCGGCAACCGGGAGCACCAGTCTGCTATCAATATCTATTTCACCATCTTCAGTACGTACAGCAACTGCCATACGCTGTCCATGGCGCATCATTACACCCTCTATTACAGCCTGTCCGCCGGCTTTAGGTGTAGATAATCCGGCCCACATAGACACCATTTCTCACTCCGGTTCCGTTTGCTGTTCCTCTTGGTCAGCTTCTTCTTCACTTTCTCGCTCTTCATCACTCAAGTAACCGTACTTCTCACGGAACTTTTCGATTCGCCCACCTGAGGAAGCACGCTGCTGCTTGCCGGTGAAAAACGGATGACATTTGCTGCAGATCTCCACACGAAGATCTTCGGTGGTAGAGCGAGATTCATACTCTGCACCGCAGGCACAGGTTATTACCGTTTTCTTGAACTCTGGGTGAATTTCTTGTTTCACAGTAATTCCTCCTCTGTCCAAATGATTTTTAAATTTATTTTGTTTACAGGGATGCATCCATGGAATTATAGCATGACTGAAAAGGAGTGAGCAAAGTGCTGTCGCCGGGTTATCACACTGACAACCCGGCGGAAAATCAAATCGGTCTTCTGTTCATTGAAAAGACTCAGCGAAGATGAGGAGCTGGATCGCGAGGCTCACCATTAACCCTTATTTCAAAGTGCAGATGTGGACCGGTAGATCTACCAGTACTCCCCACCAGAGCTACTGGTTCACCTCTCCTCACGGTATATCCTGCCCTGACAAAAAGTCGACTGGCATGTGCATATACAGTTACATAACCTCCGCCGTGGTCTATCTTGATGGCCAAGCCATAGCTGCCCCATCTGCCGGAAGTCACCACTCTGCCCGTTTCAGATGCCAATATTAACGTTCCATGGGGAGCAGCTATGTCGAGACCGTAGTGAAAGCCCCTACTACCCCTGAGGCCGAATGGAGACGAGATTCTCCCTTCGATGGCCAACGGCCAGGAGAAGTTGGGCACAGAAGCAGAAGCCGGAGATGCACCAACCTCTGACCCACTGGACGTGGGAATAAAAAGCTTCTGTCCCTCGCGAATCAACGAACCATTGCCTATATCGTTACTTTTAAGAATATCGGCTACAGAAACACCGTGGTGACGGGCCAAGTCCCATATGGTATCCCCCTGTTTAACCTGATGATAGATACCACCATCAGCGCCAGATTGAGGGATAGAAAGAACCTGCCCTACACTGATAAGGTTGGGATTTTCAATGTTATTGTCGGACGCCAGGGAAGCCATGTTGACCTGATATTGCTTGGCGATCTCTGACAGGGTCTCCCCGGCCCTGACTGTATGCTCAGACGCAGAGCCAGTTTTTGGGCCACCAAAGCCGCTGTAACCAGCAGCATCACCAGGGCCTCTATAACCTGCTGCATCTTCTCTGTCTCCTACAGAACTGATGTAGGTGTTGTTCTCCTGATCTGAAACCTGACTGTCAACAATTTCCGGATTCTGCTGGGGTTTGCGCAGCTTTCCCGGCCAGCTTTGTTCTACTGATTCTTCTTCAACTGAGGGACTAACAACCGGAATAGATTGCCCCCACGCCAGCCAAATGACTACTGCGACTATCAAAAGGAGAGCAACCCATCTAAAAGTGCTCCACCCTCTAGAACCGGTTAGTCGTAAGTCAGGCATTATCTTCACCCCTCTCTGTACCACAACAATCAGGCATTAGGGTACACTCAGGGGGTTGATTTATTCATCCAGCATCTACTAGCTAAAAAGCTACCTTAAAAAGTGGAGTGGAGAATCTCCAACAGATCTTCATTAGAATTGGTCTGTCTTATTAGTCTCACAAACTCCTCCATTACCTCAGCTGAGTCCATATCTGCTGTTGACTTTCGAACTCTCCACATAACCTCCAGCTCCTTGTCAGACAATAACAGTTCTTCCTTACGAGTACCAGACCGCTTTACGTTAATAGCTGGGAAAATACGGCGCTCTGCAAGATGCCTATCAAGATGTATTTCCATGTTTCCAGTACCCTTAAATTCTTCATATATAACATCATCCATACGGCTACCTGTGTCTATTAATGCTGTGGCCAGGATTGTAAAACTACCACCGTGTTCGATGTTACGAGCTGCACCAAAGAACTTTTTAGGCTTGTGTAAGGCACTGGGATCCAGACCGCCGGAAAGAGTTCGTCCACTGGCTGGGATAACCAGGTTATGGGCGCGAGCCAACCTGGTGATACTGTCCAACAGTACCACAACATCTTTTCCATGCTCAACAAGCCGCTCTGCCCGCTCTAAAACCATCTCAGCCAATTTCACATGATTGTCAGGCGTCTTATCAAAAGTAGATGCAAGAACTTCTCCGTCAACCGATCGTTCCATATCGGTGACTTCCTCTGGACGTTCATCAATGAGAAGGACCATCAGCTTGATGTCGGGGTAATTTTCCTTCATGTTGTTGGCGACCTTTTTCAACAAGACCGTCTTTCCAGCTTTAGGTGGTGAAACAATGAGTCCACGCTGCCCCCTACCGACAGGAGCTATCAGGTCAATAAGTCTGGTTGATATCTCCTGATTACCGTTTTCAAGCCGGTGTCGTTCATCGGGAAATACTGGAGTAAGAGCGTGGAAAGGGACTCTTTCAGTTGCTTTTTCCGGTCTATCTCCATTGACTGCTTCGATACGCAGTAAAGCGAAATAGCGCTCTGAGTCTTTTGGAGGTCGTGCCTGCCCTGTAACCTCGTCACCTGTTCTCAAATCAAATCGACGAATCTGTGAGGGAGATACGTATATATCTTCATCACTCGGAAGATAAGAAAACTGCCTGAGGAAACCAAAACCGTCAGGCATAACATCAAGGATACCCTCAACAAAAATGTGTCCTTCACTCTCCGTCTTTGTCTTTAGAATTTCAAAAATCAACTCTCGCTTACGTAGATTACTGTAACCTGTTATATCCATTTCTTTGGCTAATTTGTAAAGATCTGGAAGATTCATCTCTTCCAGTTCGGCCAGATCTAAGTTTTCCTGCAACAAGCTCACCTTCCCTAATTGCAAAATACTACCCCTGTGGTAGATTCCATAATAGTTTATGGGCTGCAAATCTTATTTTTGCATTGCTTCCCAGTCATCTAGAAATCGCTGAAGTCCTCGGTCGGTCAAGGGGTGTTGAACCAGTTTGTTCAAGACTGCATATGGCACGGTGGCGATATCAGCTCCGGCCAGGGCAGATTGAAGCACATGCCGTGGATGGCGTATGCTGGCCGCTATGATGCGTGTCTGCAGATCATAATATTCAAAAATATCTGCTGAGTTCCTGACAACCTCTACACCATCAGACCCAATGTCATCCAGTCTTCCTAAAAACGGACTCACATAAGCAGCGCCGGCTCGAGCAGCCATCAGTGCCTGTTGTGCAGAAAAAACTAATGTCACATTACACTGAATCCCTTCATCAGACAGTTCTGAAACGGCCTGTAGTCCGTCCGGAGTGACCGGAATTTTTATAACTGCGTTTTCGGCCAGCTCACTGAGCTTCTTTCCCTCCTCCACCATAGATTCTGCATCTGTAGACACCACTTCGACACTGATTGGTCCGGCAACAAGTTCAGTTATCCGATTTACGGCATCAGACATATCTATGCCTTCTGCTGCTAACAATGACGGATTGGTAGTAACTCCGCTGATTACACCCCATTTGCCAGCCTCTTCTATCTCATCCAAGTTTGCAGTATCTAAATAAAGCTCCACATTAACCCTCCTTCAGAATAATTTCCAAAAGTTATGTAAGCGCCTGATTCACAACTGACGCTGAACTATTATTGTTGGACACTGAGAGTCAGATACAGATGAACTCAACGGCGGGCTCGCCCATGCAGAAAAACTGAGTTCTCCCTCCCTCTAACCTTTATCTTGGTGAAAGGAAACCTTTCAATCTGGTGAAAATTATCGGGTTGTATAGATTGCCTTCAGCCAGATGCCTGCCCAAGCCACGATTCCATTTAAACATTTCTGATGGGCTGAAAGAAGGCAAACACATCCGCGTAGGTATAGACCAATCACCTTGCCCAGAATTGAAATATACTTCCAGACAGCTGGTATTTTCGTCTCCGAAAACATCCTTTATATTTACTGTACCTTTTTCACTCACTGTAGACAAGCGCCCGTCCACCAGAATGACACCACCTGCAGGTTCAAAGCCAACCACCTCTCTGATATTTACCGGCCTTCTGTCAGCAGCTGCACCCAGTACGGGAGATATAACAATCTCTGCCGAAGCTAAGTCTATCCGAATCCAGGTCTCGGTTAAAATGTTGTTTTCGGAATCTCGCAGCCCAACCATTGCCCACTGGTTTCCCTGCTGCTTCGGGACGGGAGATAGAGCATAGATGTTTTCCTGCTCTCCAATCGAGCGCTGGGGCACTTCAAGATGAGTACCCTCCGGCCAGGCCTGTATGGTTATATAGTGGCCACCGCAGTCTGCGGATGTGCATTCCATTCTGTACCGTCCCTGTTCAGGTTGTTCAATCTGCAGAAAGTCTTCTCCCGCTGCCACCGGTGCACCTTCATCCCAATCGTCATCGGTTTTGTACACTTTGATTTCGCCTGCGCACTGGTGGTCTCCACCGTCCAGACTCACCAATACATCCCCGGTATTCGCGGGAACCCCAAACTCCATAGAAAACTTCTGACCAAAATCGGGTTCAAACCATGTTCGCGGAACTATCTCCACTGAATGACGGTCATTGACCCACCCTCTGGCATATACATCCAGGTCATCTGCCCCCTGCACTGCCGCCTGAAGCTTTATTGTTTCAGGTACCTGATGAGGGTGACTCCAATGCCATCTATTCTCAGAAAGCGCAAACAGTACACCTGTTTCTGGTAACACACTGGACGACACTACATATTCACTCGAACGCAACCCGTAAAAGGAAAGTGAAGCAGCACTGGTGACAGTAACCTCCCATACGCCAGGCTGTGGCTTTTTAATGTTAGTACCGTCTTTTGTGCGTGGCTGTCCTGATCTAGTGTAGCTGCCACTACCTACACGATGACTATTATAAACTGGTTCCCCTTCCGGATTCACCAGTTGAAAACTTACCCTTCCCTGGTCTGGATCAGGGACTTCGACAAGAGCCTCCAAAAGGGAAGTTCCCGCTGGAACGTCCAGAAAATATCTTTTAGACCTGCCGGGTGATAATTCCCCAGTCCTGATAATTTCAGGTTGTTCATGATCCATGCTGACCGGCCGAATGATAGTGTGTTGTATACGGTCCTTGCTGTAATCACTTTCTACAGTAATGAACTCATTAACTATACTACCCTCTATTTGTTCATCATAGTACACAGGAACGGACATTTTAGAATTGGCCGGAAGCAAAAACTCCTCAATTTCCGGCTGAGCAGGGATGCTGCCTGGATCAACTCTATAGACCCTTGCTTCCTCATGTCGGTTCTCAATGGTCAGATCAACTTGTTCCACAGCTGATTCTCGAAGGTAAACCCCCTGGGGACGATGTTCGACATCAGGCCTTTCAACCAGCACTCCCGAATCTATTTTTACCTTGTTTTCCTCTTCTACCAAATCTCCTCTGGTGAGGGCTTCCCACGAAGACTCGACATCCAGAAGGCCAAAGCCTTGTTCTATAATATCAAAAGTCCGCAGACGTCTGGCTCCTCGTTCAATTGCTGTTTTTATCTGCTGCAGCGAAATTTGAAAATCATGCTTTCTACCTGCTTCCAGCAACAAGGCTGCCGCTCCCGATACATGGGCAGCGGCGCAGCTGGTTCCCTCAAAAAATGTGAACTTCTGGGGAGCAAGCCAACTGGGAGCTGCAGTCGGACTGCTAACCGGCGCCACTACATTTGCTGCCAATCCTCCATCTGCCCTTGGTCCCACTGAACTATGCTGCCATACGATGGTTTCTTCCAGGTTGTAACCATAATCTCGCAAAACTATCTCTGGAATAGAAGCACCGCCCACGGCTAATGTGGTTTTAGGGTTACCGGGAGTAAAAGTTGTTGCCAGACCCGGGCCTCGATTTCCTACCGCAGTAACTATAAGAACATCATATGTTGCGGCTATCTCCTGCAAAATCTGGGACTCACGTGAACCACCCGAGGACAGATCCTGAAGACCTGTAACACTGACATTGATTATGTCAGCGCCATTTACTGCAGCATATCTGACAGCTTCAACGACATCTGCCCAGCTGCCCGAACCCTCAGAGTCCAAGGCCTTCAAAGACATCATGTTTACTTCAGGAGCTATACCCTCAATTTCATCAGGCCCTCCTACCCCAGATATAACGGAAGCCACCTGAGAGCCATGTCCATTCGTGTCATACCCCAGATTAATTAATTGACCGCACCTGGACACATCTGTGACCGCGTAACTGATGTTCAGTTGTTTATCGGATTTTTCTATTTCAATCAGACCAGGAGAGCTAGACACACGCCACGGTTTCCGCAAATCACTTAATTTTCCATCGCCCTTTTCATCCACGTACACAGCATCGTACACACCATCTGACTCCGTCTGTACAGCAGCCACAAGTATCTTTTGTTCTGCTACCAGATCTTTTAAGCCTTCCGGCAAGAGATCAGCAACTCGGAGCCATCCAACTCTCATCTGATCCGCGGCTGGCTGAGACCTCTCTATGATGAACTCTTTCCCGTCATATGTGAATCTGTTATCAACTGGACTTATCGCAGTCTCAGTAAGTATATCACCCTCAGCATAAGAAACACCGGATCTCTCTGCCCGTCGATCAATTGTACCCGTCCCTGTAAAATCCATCCAGTCCACAAGTTCGGTACCACCTGTATGACCCAGACGGTCTGCCAATAATGGATCGATTCCAGTATCAACCACAGCAACGGTCACTTGCTCACCTGAAACATCGAATGAATTGCGAAAACTAGTGGCTCCGATTACCTGGCTGTTAGTCACCTGCTGCTCTGACTGAAAGTCGGGCTCAAGTTCCATCATGTCCATCATGGTAACGTGGCCACGATGTTGCTCAGTCGTCTGACCTAGAATACTCTTTTGCCGTGGTAGTATGGCCTTTTTTGCCGGTCCTGCTCTACCAGATGAATGAAAGTCAAACTCCCTGAAGAGTCTCTGTTCTGGCTGACTAGGTTGTGCTGCCTCAATTTCTGAGGCATCTGAGTAAGACTCAACATATTCAACAATGTTGGTATCAGGCTCCAAAACCAACCCAACGAGGTCATCCAATCTGACAGAGGTTGGGCCAACTAGCTTGCCTTGATGAATGAACCTGGTACCGGTGGTGAACTCAGCAGATTGAGTACCATTATCTGTATCCCAATAAATCATATTTTTATCTGTATCGATCTGGGTTACGGGCCCCCAGCTGTCAAAATTCACCGCATCAACTGAGGTGACAAGGGGGGTATTACCATAAAGACTAACAAACAAGCGGTCACCGGACTGCAGATCATCTGGCCCGGCTGTAGCACCGTGGCGGTAAAATTCAGTATGCCTGTTCCAGTTCAAAACTTGATCGCTTTTCAAATTCAAGTCATCCACGTCTGAGGATGCTGCTTTGAAGTTCGCTTCCTTCCAAGACTCCTGTAGTTGTTCGTCAGGCATATCAACTAATATAGGACGTACGATCAGTTGGTTTCGGCTTATATCAGTTTCCTCAAGCACAGCAGTAAATGCGCTTCCAAGGATCTGAACCCATTCAACATCACCATCTTCGTCCATAAGCACAGATACATACTCACCGGGATTCAGGTTGGAGAAGTCAATCTGTGCTGAACCACGATATGCTATTGCCTGACTGATGGAGAAACCCACCAACTGTTCTCCTGGAAGCTCAAGTAGTATCTGCTTATCTTCAGTGGAAACTGCTTTCACACGCCCCTGCAGAGAGAAAAGTGCTCCTCTTAACTCCATGGCTCGTCGTAGCAAAGACGCAGCTTCAGCGCGTGTAGTTGATTCATCCGGCCGAAAAGTCCCATCGGGAAATCCGCGAAGAATTCCACTGGAGGCCGCCCATTTAACTGCTTTCTCCGCCCAATCTGGTATTTTTTGTTCATCAGCGAACCTGGTCTCAGACTGATTCTGATCCTCAACTTTGCTTCCCATAAAACCAAAAAGTAGTTGAGCCAACTCGGCCCGGCTGACCGCTCTCTCCGGTGCGAAATACCCATCAGGATAGCCCTGAATGACACCACTTTGTACTATCGAATGCAAATATGGTTGTACCCAGTGTCCGGACCGAACATCATCAAATGTCTTTGGAAAGGTAATTGGAGAGTCATCGAGGGCGGTCACTTCTGGAAAGTCAAAGGCTGAAGCAATGAGTTTGGTCACTTCGGCCCGACTGATTGGCTCATCAGGCCGGTAAGTGCCGTCAGGATATGCTTCAACAACACCCCTCACATGAAGCAGATTGATATCAGCCTCGGCCCAGTGGTTCTTCGCATCAAGCAGTTCTGGGTCGGATTGTGCGAGTTCGGCCCGAGGTAGGGATAAAAGTTGCAGCGCAACAACTACCAGCATTGTCCCCACGATAAAAATGGAAGTAAGTTTTGATTTAAATGGTAATTTGAGCTTGGCATACTCCATGCCTTTAAATAACTGCATCTTCAGCTCCTATCGTATTCTGGGGTATTACTAGTAGTTGGATTATCGGTCCTCGTGGATCTCAGAAGCCATAATGGAAGTGAAATCATAATAGTACAATTCGTTCAAGGTACGGGAGCCGGTTGTTTCATCAGATTGTCCTCTCGCCACAACTGCACCTGAACCGTCTCGGGCCAATTCCACCTTTAAATTGGTGCCGAGTTCAGTTTTACCCCTCAACTCACCTTCTTGATCGATAAAAATAAGTTCATGTTTCTGTTTTACTTCCGAATCATCAGAATTAATCCTTACTATATGTGCTATCGCTGAACCACCAGTTCCAAACACTACATCGCGAACACGGGTTCTCGGAATCGGAGTATCGTCGTCTCCATCTTCCTCCCCGTCATTAGCATTGTTGACGAAAAAGTACCTCCATATGGGTTCTTTTTCTTTGAGGTCCATGAGGAATATACCTGACTCTGTACCTATATTATAAACCAAGAGTTTGGAATTATCATCATTGAGCCTAATTTCATTGCTCCCCCTGGGGAACAAAAGATATTTCCATAGCAGCTCACCTGAACGGTCAAACAAATACAGGGTGCTGTCGGGATCGCGGGTTGCAACTATAACCTTTTCCGCATCATCAGTCACAGTGACCCCACCACGCAACCGGAACTCCAGATTCTGCTGCCATATTTTATTCCCTGCTCCGTCAACTATAAACAGTTCATCGTCTGATTGAACTAAAAGCAGTCCCGTAACACCGATGAAATCCACCAAAGCCTCTTCACTGACCGGAACGCCGAGATTTTGCTGCCCGTCCTCAACATCGTATACAGAAAGTTCACCGTTGTATCTATCAATTAGGGCAAAGGTCTCACCATCAGGAGAAGACTTAAAACAGCTTACTCCCTCCAAACTCACAGTCTGCAGTTCATCTCCTTCAGCATCCAACACACTGAAAATTCCCTGTCCATTGGAGCTGTAGGCAGCAGCTCCTACTCCACCGTGGGGGAATATCCTGACCTCAGAGGAAACATAGCCAGTTTCTGAAAAACGATAGGACCACTTCTCTTCACCATCAGATGATGCATCAAAACCGGAAACCTCCTTAATCCCGCTGCCGTTCGGAGGTGGCATAACAACCGCTACATCTTCTCCACAGTTAGAAATTGAAAGGGAAAAAACAGAATGAAACTCTCTGGACCAGGAATGCTCAATATCAATCACGGAAAGCTCATCCAGCTGTATCCGACGAGGCAAATCGGGGGATTGCTCTCTTTTGTCAAACTCATTCTCAAACACCATATCTGAAGCCGAGGATTCTTTCATCGGCTCATCCGATATATCAAAGGATGTCCTTGAACAACCCACAGAAACTAAAAATATAACCGTCAAAACAACTAATAATTCAAAACCTCGCCGGTAATTCATCAACTAAATACCTCCAGAAGGGAATAAAAGGCCAGTTCCTGTATAATCCTTGCCTTGTCTAAATATAATATTCAGCATATGTCGATTAGATCCTGTACTTATCCAGTATTGTAGCTTTGCTGTAATCGAATCGTTCTATCCTATCCGACAAGGTCGACAGAATCTTCGTTTTTTAGCTGCAGCTTCTGCCACAGTATTTCCAGAGACCGCAGCTGCTGTCGGTCCAGCCTGATATTCAGGTGCTGCTGTTGAACCTCTTCCAGATCTATGTCTAAGGATCCTAAAAGATGTTCTTCCCAATCGATATCGAAAATTGCATCCAAAGTTTGCTCATCGAGTATTCCATTTGGACGGATATCCTGGCTCCGTTGAAACAAGGCTACGGCACGCCGCAGATGACTATCATATACTTCGTTGAGTTCCCCTTCATAAAAACCCATTTGTTGGAGACGCCGTTTAACAAGAAATACTTCCTCGCTTTGTTCCCCCGGTTCAAGAACTAACTTGTCAGCAATTCGGTCTGAAAACGACAGTGTTCTTCCTGAGCGCCTGATAAATATATCAGGATGAAGTTGCAAGTTTGACAACTGCTGTCCGGCTGGAAAAACGAATTCCGCTGTTGTCAGTCTCAATCCTGAACCGTCGATATTGTATATTGACTGCACCGTCCCCTTACCAAAACTTTCTGTGCCAACCAGCAATGCATTCAAGCGATCTCGTAAAACTCCAGCCAATATTTCACCACCACTGGCAGTATGACCATTCATCAATACGACAACATCCTGCTTGATACCAGGACTGTCTCCGGTAAATCGGGTTTCTTGTTCTCGTTCCCTCGACTTGAGCAATAATCCGGGAGGAACAAAATGCTCAGCAGAATCAAGAGCGGAGTGCAGCATACCGCCGGGATTATTGCGTACATCGACCAAAATACCTTCAGCAGACTGGAGTTTGCTCAGCGCCTGAGCAACCTCATTGGGAGTATTTTCTCCAAATTCTGAAATGGCTAAATAACCAATTTTCCGGTCCTTGATACTAAACAGAGCAGATCTAACTGTAGGACGTGCAATATTCTCTCGCTGAAGCGTAACTTTGTCATGGTACTCGTCATCTCGCTTTACTTCAATAGAAACCTCTGTGCTTTCAGGCCCTCTCAACAACTGACCAACCTCGGAAACCGGCAGATTCTCAGTACACTGTTTATCCACCCCGACTATGACGTCACCAGGTTTTAAACCAGCCTCGTCAGCAGGATAACCGGGGAACACTTCAAGTATCTGGACACCGTTTTCCGCCTGTCCAATTTGCATACCAACTCCACTGTAACGACTGCCGTCAAATCTTTCCATCATCTGCTGCAGCTGCTCGGCGTCTATAAAATCAGCATAGGGATCGTCTAGTGAATCCACCACTCCTTCAATTGCTGCTTTGAGGAGTTCAGATTCCTCTACCGGCTCCAACGAACGACGGCTTATGATGTCTATAACCTGCTGAAGTGAATCATACAATTCCTCTGAATCAGTAGAATCATCAAAAGCTGCATCATCTGCGTAGGTTCCAATCTTATCAGGTGAGTTAACTGCTCGTACTGCCGTGGACGGTGCCATAGACGCAAACAAAATGGCAATAATTATCAATAATGTTGTTGTAAAGTCTTTTTTGTTTTGTAAAATCTGCAAAACTCTCCCCTTCCATTTGGTGAATCGATATTGAGCGCTTGTGTAGTCTCATTCACCAACCATGTATAGATTAACACCCACATGGTGACTAGTGCTAGCTAGCCTAGCCAAACAGTTCTATACTTTTAAAACGAAGACAACCAAAAAAAAAGACCCCCACTTCAAGTGAGTGGGGGTAGTATAGGATCCGG
>CAZRFK010000056.1:0-12906 GCA_964599275.1 uncultured Clostridia bacterium | reverse complement strand
CTTCATCTTCTTGGTTCTCTGCAGGCGCCAGCGATTCTTACCTATAGATGTGAGCTTCATGACATCACCACTCCCCGTAAGCGTGTCTTTTGGCGGGTTCTCGTCCCTCATCATTGTTCAGCTCCCGGGGACTGGGCATTTGTTCAGAACCAGTCCCCCTGTCTTCGCATAATGGAAAACAACACCGCACCGATGATTATGCCAAATCCAGTCTGCCCAATATTTCCGTAGATTTCGACTGGAACCGCCGCCCACCCGTACATCACCCAGGTGGCAAGAGCATAACCGACAATGGTAATCAGGGCGCCCGCGATCATGGCCGCCACGTTCCGCCCCCATGCCAGCCGCCGTGTACCTATCACTCCGATGACCGCGGCAGTCAGGCCTTTTATAACGAATGTCCAAGGTGCCCACTGAGGAAAGCCCACCAGCAAATTTGCCCCAGCGGAACCCACCGCCGCCGCCATAGCGGCCGGTACCGGCCCCATAAGCAGGGCACAAGCATATATGATTCCATCACCGAGGTGGTACATGCCAGTAGGGCCGGGAACTCTGAGATACATGGTCGCTATGGCAATCAGTGCAGCAAACATGGCGACGATAGTCATTACCTTTATGTCCCATTTCATGTGTCTCACTCCTTTGAAGGTATTCAGCTGCAGGGAGTGAGAAACCCCAACCAGGGGTCGGGGCGGAGTGTGCGAAATGAAGTCGAATCAATTCAATTCATTCCGTACGCCCCGTCTCCTCCCAATCAGACTATACTGTCGGCTCCGGATTCTAACCGGAATCAACCGCTGAGGCTGATGGACTCATCCCTTATGCTCAAACAGGGCTTCACCACCGGTGGGGAATTGGGGGCGTACCCCCTCACCCCGCCACGAAGACGCAGCGCGGTCTTTGCAGACCTCTTTAATTGTATGCTAGCTCATTGTACGGTACAGCTGCTGGTAATGCAATGAAAATCGTTATATTGGAGATTACCCCTGTTACTCAGGTGGAGAAGCACCATAATAACGGCTGTAAAATTCGGTCCTCCAGGAGTCGAATTTCCCCCGGCAGATGGCCTGACGGGCCTCCTCCATCATACGGTGCACAAACCACAAATTGTGGTATGTGGTCAGATGATAAGCCAGGAGTTCTTCGGATTTGATGAGGTGTCTTATGTAAGCGCGGCTGAATGTTCTGCAAACGTGGCAGGTGCAGTTTTCATCCAGTGGACGCGGATCATCAGCATAGGGAGCATTACGAATGGTCAGGGAGCCTTCAGTGGTCATAACCTTTCCGTGGCGAGCAATTCGGGTGGCATGGACACAATCAAACATATCTATGCCCGCCCGCATTGCCTCAATCATCGCATCGGGAGTACCAATACCCATGAGATAACGGGGAGAATCAGACGGCATTTCCGGTCCCACCGCCCTGACTATCCTGTACATATCAGGTTTTGGTTCCCCCACGGAGAGACCGCCGAGCGCATACCCGTCAAAACCAATGTCCACAATCTCCTGCAGGTGATTCCGACGAATATCCTCATCAATCCCGCCCTGAACGATTCCAAAAAGAGCCTGGTCAGGTCGTTCATGAGCTTCCCTACAGCGAGCGGCCCAGTCAGTAGTACGCTGCACAGCTGCCTGTATTATCTCCGGCTCAGAGGAAGCATCAGGACAGTGATCCAGACACATTATGATATCAGCACCCAGATTCTGTTGGATTTGCATGACCCGTTCCGCAGTGAATCGGTGCTCTGAACCATCAATGTGGGAGCGAAAGGTAACTCCATCATCATCAATTGTCCGGAGAGACGACAGAGAAAACACCTGGAAACCACCGCTGTCAGTCAGTATTGGGCCACTCCACCCCATAAATCTGTGCAATCCACCCATTTTGGCCACCAGCTGATCGCCGGGACGAAGATACAGATGATAGGTGTTGCCCAAAACTATCTGAGAGCCAGCCTTTACGAGGTCCTCCGGGGCCATGGCCTTGACTGACCCTTTGGTTCCCACAGGCATAAATACTGGGGTCTCAACCTTTCCATGTGAAGTGTACAGGCAACCTGTTCGCGCCTGCGAATTGGGATCTTTATGTTTTAATTCAAACACTGTGTTCACCCCTCTGGGGTAAAAGAAGCATGGCATCCCCGAAAGAATAAAAGCGGTATCTGCGTCGTCTGGCCTCACGGTAAGCGGCAAAAATCCGGTCACGGCCGATAAAAGCTGAAACCAGCATCAGTAGGGTGCTGCGCGGAAGGTGAAAGTTTGTCAGCAAAGCATCAACGGCTTTAAATCGGTAACCAGGATATATGAAAAGCTCGGTTTCACCGAAAAACGATTCCACCTTACCGCGTTGTGCCGCTGTCTCCAATGCCCGTACCGCCGTTGTACCAACTGCAAATACCCGTTTACCCGCATCCCTGCATCTCCGCACAGACGCAGCTGCATCCTCGGTAACCTCGCAGTACTCGCTGTGCATTTGATGCCGGGTGATGTCATCATGTCGGACCGGCTGAAAGGTCCCTTCGCCGACATGCAGCGTCAGCTTCACAATATCCACTCCTCTGGCGCGAATTTCCTCCAGCAGCGATTCTGTGAAATGCAGCCCAGCGGTGGGGGCAGCCACAGATCCGGGTTCTGTCGCATATACAGTCTGGTACCGATTGAAATCATCGAGGTTTTCGGTCACGTAGGGAGGCAGCGGTACAGAGCCGTATCGGTGAAGATTGTCGAGTACCGTACCCTCTCCGAACCGCACCCGAAAATCCCCCTTATTCAATTCAGCGGAAACTGTAACCTTGAGGTAATCATCTCTGAGCTGTCTGATCCGTTCATCGGGGGGATTCCCTTCCACCTTTTCAAACCGCTGCTGAGAGACGACAGCAATTTCGCTGCCGGTCCGCAGCCTTCGACCCGGGCGCAGCATAGCTCGACATTCATTATCATTAATTATTTCTGTAACGAATACTTCCACCGCACCTCCTGTTGGAGTCTTGAACCCCCGCAGTCGTGCTGGTATTACCCGGGTCTGATTGAGCACCAGACAATCTCCAGGCTCAAAATAATCCACTATGCGGTGAAACCTGCGGTGCTGAATACCCCTGGGACTGCCGGCCGGCGCATCACAATCCAAAATCAGCAGCCGGGAAAGCTGTCTCTGGTCAATAGGGTTTTGGGCTATGTCACAGTCGGGAAGGTAATAATCATAATATTCCAGATGTGTTACCTCATCTGTGGAGGGTTTCGGTCTGCATGAAGAGTGCTTTTCATTCACAACTGTCCTCCTTGCGGTTACTCTTTAAGATATACACCACTTGTCTAACGGCGCAGTAATAGATTCAAAAGCAATGTCAGTACCAGGCTTAAAAACAGGCTGGTTCCCAGGGGGAAATGAAAGGTAAAATTCGGTCGCTCGATCACTATATCACCGGGAAGACGTCCCAAAAAACCTACCCTGCGTATTAACCACACAAAACCCCCCAGAGCGAAAAGAAAAACCCCGGCTGTAAGCAGTAGTCGGCTGAGCGATTCCATCGGGTCCATTCTCAACCGTTTCCTTTACCCCCTTCCTCTCCAAACAGGTTGATCTGGTCTTCCCCCTCTTGCTCTTTCTGCGGGGCAGTAAAGCCCAGATGAGAATAACAGGCAGGAGTAGCCATCCGACCTCGGGGTGTGCGCTGTAAAAGCCCCTGCTGAATCAGAAAGGGCTCATACACATCCTCGACAGTACGGGATTCCTCACTGATGGCCGCCGAAAGCGTCTCCAAACCCACCGGTCCTCCATCATATTTTTCAATAATAGTCTTGAGCAGTCGGTGGTCATTTTTGTCCAATCCCAGATCATCGACTTCTAACATGGACAGGCCCTCACGTGCCACCTCTTCGGTGACTTCTCCGTCAGCCCTCACCTGTGCGTAATCGCGAAGCCGCCGTAAAAGGCGGTTGGCCACCCGTGGTGTGCCGCGGGAACGTCGGGCAATCTCCTCGGCTGCCGAATCATCCAGGTTGACCTCCAGAATCTCTGAAGCCCGCAGGAGAATTCTTCCCAGTTCTTCAGTCTGATAGTATTCCAACCGCATGACCACGCCAAAACGATCCCGCAGAGGTGATGTCAGCGGACCTATCCGGGTGGTCGCGCCCACCAGGGTGAATGGTGGTAAATCCAGACGCAGTGAACGAGCCGATGGCCCTTTTCCTATTATTATATCCAGGGCAAAATCTTCCATTGCCGGATACAGGATTTCTTCAACACTCCGGTGTAGTCGGTGTATTTCATCAATAAACAGGACATCGCGGGGCGACATATTGGTCAGAAGCGCAGCAAGATCGCCAGGACGCTCAATGGCTGGACCCGAAGTGACCCGTATCCCGACTCCCATCTCCTGGGCGATTATGTGTGCCAGAGTGGTTTTCCCAAGACCCGGGGGGCCGTAAAGCAGTACGTGATCAAGTGAATCACCCCGTTCTCTGGCAGCCTGTATGTAAATATTAAGTCGTTCCTTTACCGGCTCCTGTCCAACAAACTCCGATAGTTTGCGCGGCCGCAGCTCTGCCGGCTGTGATTCACTGCTGCGCGATTCAGGTGACAAAATCCGATCTTCTCCAGAGGTCATCAGCTACCTCCCTCTTCACTCAAAATCTTGAGAGCGCTGCGCACCAGCTCCTGCGGTTCACTGTCCTCAGTGTCCACATCAGATGCAACCTGCCGCATGGCCTGTGTGGCAGAAGTTTTTGGATAACCGAGGGCTTCCAGAGCCTCGACCGCCTCAGAAAAGCTCCGGTCTGTCGTCTCAGAAACTTCGGATGACTCCACTGTAAGCGGCAGAGAATCAACCTTGTCCTGCAGTTCCAGAATTAACCGTTCCGCGGTCTTTTTGCCTACCCCGGATACCTCCGTAAGCAGCGCTACATCACCCCGATTAATTGCAGAACGAAAACCATCAGCGTCGAAAACATCGAGAACAGCCAGAGCCAATTTGGCTCCTATTCTGGATACACCCAGCAGCATTTCAAAAACCCGGAGTTCTTCCCGGTTGCAAAAGCCGTAAAGCTGCAGGGCGTCTTCCCGTACGTAGGTGTGTGTGTAAAGGGATACATCATCACCTGCGGAGGAACGCAGCCTGTCCAGATTCCGCGCAGGCAGGTACACCAGATACCCCACTCCCGCCACATCTATCAAAACAGAATCATCTCTGATTTCAGCAAGTCTACCTGTCAATCTTCCTATCATCGCTGTTCCTCCAGTTTATTCTCCCAACCCAGGTTCTGCACACCACATATAGCCACAGCAAGGGCATCGGCAGCATCATCGGGGCGCGGGATTTCTTCCATCCCCAAAAGGGAGCGCACCATGATCTGCACCTGTTTCTTGCTGGCTGCTCCATTGCCGGTCACCGCACTCTTGACCTCTGGTGGTGTGAATTGCAGCAGATCTTTGTCCTGCTGTGCTGCAGCCAGAAGAACTACACCCCGCGCCTGGCCCACACTCATGGCTGAGCGAACATTTTTGTTAAAAAACAATTTTTCAACAGCAACAGCATCGGGTTTGTGCTCATCAATACGATCTGAAATCTGCTGGTGTATCTGCCGGAGTCTGACTTCCGGGGCCAGTGAGGACTCCGTCCGCACCACTCCATAATCACGCAGATGTAAATCGTAGTTTTCCTTGATTACTATACCATAACCGGTGGTAGCCGTTCCCGGATCCACTCCCAGAATTAACACTACACTGCCTCCCTCGATTGCAACACACAATTTCAGCTAGCTTCGTACTCCTCCCACTCCCGCTCATCAATATCAAAATTACCATATATCTCCTGAACATCCTCCTGGTCTTCCAGCTCGTCAAGCAGTTTCAGCAGGCGCTGTGCCTCTGTCCCGCTTATCTTCACGTAATTGTCGGTAACATAGGTAAAGCCGGAGTTTTCTATGGGATAATCGTCCTCAAGAGATTCACGCACCTGCATGAGATTATCATAAGGGGTCAATACTTCAAAAGATTCATCCAGATTCTTCAGATCTTCTGCTCCCCCCTCGGCGGCAGACAAAAACAGCTCATCCTCGTCGATCTCTCCGTTTGTGCTTTTGATGACGATCTTACCTTTGCGGGTAAACATCCAGGAAACACACCCTGACTGCCCCAGATTCCCCCCATATTCTGAGAGCAGATGACGAATTTCACTGGCAGTCCGGTTGCGGTTGTCTGTAACTATATCTAAAAGCAGCGCTACCCCGCCTGGACCGTAACCTTCGTATTGGAACTCTTCCAGCTGTCCACCTTCCAGTTCACCCGTACCTTTTTTTATCGCCCGCTCAATATTGTCTTTGGGGACTCCCAGAGAAAGGGCCTTTTCGACAGCCATGCGCAGGGTGGGATTGAGTTCCTGATCCCCCCCACCTTTGCGGGCAGCGACCGTAATCTTTTTGGACATTTTAGAAAATAATTTTCCCTTTTTTGCATCCTGTCTAGCTTTTCGATGTTTTCTATTTGCCCATTGTGAATGCCCAGCCATTTAGGACCCCACCCTTTCGTTTTATTCCTGAACTCACTTGGTCTTTACCAGATTAAAGTTGTGGATAGACTAAAACCATACATCATTCCTGAACTGCATCTAATAAGTATACCACAAATACCATTTAATTCTCAGCCTTACAATCGACCTCAGGATTGCAGTCCAAACTGAGGGACAGGTGGCATGCGGCGCTTATGCTCACTGGCCTTATGCTGTTTTTGAATGATTTGGGCAGCTTCGTCGGACACTCTCTGACCCTGTAGATAGGCGTCTACCTGCCTGTAGGTCAGTCCGAGTTCCCCTTCATCGGTCTGTCCAGGCCACAAGCCGGCAGAAGGCTTTCGCTCAATTATACTGTCAGGAATACCCAGGTGAGCAGCCACTTCATAGACTTGTCCCTTCGTCAGTCGGGCCAGCGGCAGTATGTCACACCCTCCATCGCCGAACTTGGTGAAGTAACCCAGATGCAGTTCTGCCAGATTATCAGTTCCTATTACCAGGGACTTTCTGCTCTGCGCCAGATAATACAGCGCAGTCATTCGCAGCCGGGGTTTGACATTGGCACGGGCCAATTTCTGTGGACCGCTCTCTACGAACATCTCTTCAGAGAGTGCAGCATAGGCTTTTTCCAGATCGAATTGAACAGCCTCAAGCTCCATGGCATCAGCAACCATCCACGCATCCTCGACATCCTCCGGTGCAGAATGACAGGGCAAAATGACAGCCAGGGAATTGTCGGTGAAGGCCTGCTCACAGAGTGTAGCAGTTACCGCAGAATCAATGCCGCCGCTGAGTCCAACAACAGTTCCTGAGCATCCGGCTCCGCACACCTGACTTTTGATCCAGTCAACGGTTCTATCTATCCAGCCGTTTATTTGCAGATTTTCAATATCGGTATCTTTCAGAGTGTTTTTTTCAGCAGACATGGAGATAATCCTCCTTTAATACAAGCGGTGTACTGTTCAGAATATCGCAAACCGCTGGTTTCATCCATCCCCATTCTGCAGGCAGGGTTAAGCAGTATTTTCAGTCTCCACCGCCATGATAATCTTTATCGAGATCCACTCCGGGATATCCCGGCAGCATACCCAGCGGCAGGTACATATCCGGTACTGGCCCGACAATTATCGCTTCAGCCACCGGCAGACTGACTGAAAAATGAAGATCATTTTGGATTAACGGGGCAGCAATTATCATATCGCACTTTATAGACATGAAGATTGTATGTCTGGCATGGTTTATACCCACCCCAGCAAACTCTTCTTCTACTTCTACTTTGGCTGCGCCCATGGGTCTAATTTCAACCGGTACCTTTGGCCCTATATTGGCCAGAAGAGCTATTCCTGTTAACTGCCCCATGGGGATACTCATAGGCTCCTGTGTCATGGAATCTAACTCCTGCTGTACCCGCTCCCCGACCCTTCCGACAGTCTCCATTATCCTGCCGGTCTGCGGCATCATGTAAGAAACATACCCCTCCGATGTGGTCTCCACTTCAATCAAATCGCCGTAGCTGATCTGTTTGATTGCTTCCTCCTGGAGCACTCGCGTTACAACCGTCGTCCCCATGCCTTCAACACGAATCCGGGCCATGCTGAGCAGTACCGGGCGGAGCATGCGGTCAGCCAAAAGCACGCTCCCCCAAAACAGTACCAGGATAAGCAAAAGCATTATCACCAGAGCTGCTTTTCTCCGTCGACGCCTCCGACCCATAATGACCCCTCCCGCACTGCCTTGGAACAACCATACCAGCTTATGCACAGCTGCGGGAGGAAGTGTTTTAAACTCTCAACCGGGCAAAGCGTCTCTTGCCTACCCGCAGGACCGAATCATCCTCCACTTGAATCTCAGCATGAATATCGGTTACTTTTTCGTCGTCAATGCGCACTGCTCCACCCTTGATAAATCGGCGGGCTTTACTGTTGCTGTCAGCAAAACCTGCCTCGCGGATGAGACTCACTATCCATACCTGTCCGTCTTCATCCACAAGCTCACTCACCTGGACCTGCGGCATATCCTCCGGAAGCTGTCCCTCAGAAAACACCCGGACAAACTCTTTCTGTGCTTCATCAGCCTGCTTTTTACCACAGTACATACTCACCAGCCGATGAGCCAGCTGGACTTTTGCATCACGGGGATTCAAATTGCTCTCCTGCATGGCCTGCTGCATCGCTTCCACTTTCTGTTCGGGTACGTCAGTAAAATGCAGGGCATATTTACCAATCAACTCATCGGGAATTGACATCACCTTGCCGAACATTTCTTTCGGTTCTTCAGTCAGTCCAATGTAGTTGCCGAGACTCTTGCTCATCTTCCGCGTGCCGTCCAAACCTTCCACCAGCGGCATCAGCATCGCCACCTCCGGTTCGACGTCGTATGCACGCTGAATCTGCCGGGCCATCAAGAGATTGAATTTCTGGTCAGTAGCACCCAGCTCCACATCAGCCTCGAGGGCAACTGAGTCGTACCCCTGCATCAGTGGATAGAAGAACTCGTGCAGGTAGATGGCTTCGTCTCCGGTGAATCTTTCATTGAAATCTCCCCGTTCAATCATACGGGCCACAGTCACGTTCGATGCCAATTCAACAACATCGGAAAAACTCATATCACTCAACCACTTGGAGTTGAACTCTATGATGGTCTTGTCCGGATCCAGCACCTTGAAAACCTGTATCTCGTATGTTTTTGCGTTCTCCTTAACTTCACTTTCAGTCAACTGGGGTCGGGTCTCCGAAGCTCCGGAAGGATCCCCGACTCTTCCGGTGAAATCTCCGATAAGGCAGACCACCTCATGCCCTAAATCTTGAAACTGACGCATTTTGCGCAGTACCACCGTATGGCCAAGGTGTATATCGGGGGCCGACGGGTCAAGACCCAGTTTCACACGCAGGGGACGTCCTTCTTTTTTGGATTCCTGCAGTTTCTTTTTGAGCAGCTCCTCATCAATCACTTCCTGGGTACCCTCTACCAATACTTCCATCTGCTGCTGCACCGACATGTCTGGATTCAATTCCATGTTAACCCGCTCCTTAAAGCTGAATATTTTCCCAACAAAAAACCGCCCCGTTCAGGGACGGACAACTACCGCGGTACCACCCTGCTTGTCTCCGCATGATGCGAAAACCTCTTGCAATCCAAGATAACGGTTAAACCGGTCAGAGCTACTTGCAGCCTTTCACACAGCTGCTTTCGACTGACAGCTCAGGGGTGTACATTATCAGTGTGAGGAGCTGTTTGCAGCACCACAGCCTCTCTGGGCCTCACTGTCGGATAACTCTCCCCGTCATTGCCTTTTTTACTTTTCTACTTCTGAAGATTATAACATCTACTTGGAGTTATCTCCAGTCAAGTGCTCTGTGTAATTCAAAAATTCCAGACGCCATTTCTCATCAACCAGCAAAAGGCTGCTCAAAGAGCCGCAATCAACACTGAGACGCCACTTCTGTCCAAGAGGCAGATGTAGTGCCCAGGCAATGACGGTTTTGATGGTACCACCGTGGCTGACCACCAGAACAGTCTGTCTTTTTCGAGCACGGGCTAACTGTTGGAGAGATTCAGCCGCTTTTATCTGACGCATTCGATCGGATTCACCGCCGGGCCGGACCGCATCAGCAGGATTTCGGCGCCATGTTTCAAAAAAATCCTCGAATTCATCCTCGGCCTGTCGGCGAGTTTTCCCAGCCAGTCGACCAATATCCACTTCAATCCATCGGTGATCAGTTTCTGGCGTACAGGATAAACCATATGAGGCTATCTCCGCCGTCTTTTGGGCCCTTTGAAGTGGACTGCATAAGATTGCTGTAGGCTCATATTGAAGGACAATACCGGCCAGTCGTTCCGCCTGTCTGCACCCGTGTGCATCCATAGGAATATCGGTATGTCCCATAAACTTACCCGCTCTATTCCAGCGGGTCTGCCCGTGCCGGGCTAAAAGGATGCGTGTTTCAGACGACATAAAATCAACTCTGACCAACCTGCTCAGAAGATGTATCCGGTGCCACTGAATATGTTTCACCGGAAGGCAGCTCCAGCATGGTCAGCAGACCGCCATAAGCTGCACCCGTATCCACGCCAATTTTGTCACAACCCCAGAACACTTCTCTGGTCCCGTTGACAAAAATGGTTGGCGAATGCCCAAAAACTACGGTCTTGCCCCGATAATTTTCAATGAACTCTTCCCTTATCCACAGCAAATCACGTTCATCCTGGTCCTGCAGAGAAACCCCAGGTTTCAGGCCCGCATGTACGAAAATATAGTCTTCCGTTTCATGGTAGCGGGGCAGCTGCCGAAGAAATTCTGCATCAGCCCGTAAAGCATCTTCATCACTGGGGTAGTCTCTCAGCGTTGCTCCTCCGCCGTTGCTCATATAATTTTCATGTGATACTTCTCCCTGCAGATACTCCCACAACATCAGCTCATGGTTGCCGCATAGCGCCACAACATTGGGACATCGGAGTAATATCTTCAACTCCGAAACAACTTCACGCGGCCGGGGCCCCCGGTCAATATAATCCCCCAGAAGGATGAGTTGATCTTTACCTGGACGCCAATTCGCGGAAAAAAGCACCTGACGCAAAGCCTCTGCGTGACCGTGAATATCAGAGCAGCATAAGATGCGCTCTGCCTCAATCCGCTCGCTCATGCCCTGTCCTCCTCATCTAACACCTCTACTGGCTCACTCTGCCTCTGCGGCAGAACCCTCAATACTTGTTCTGGATGATCAAAAACGTAGTCTGCTTGCTGGTCCGCATCTGTGTCCACCAGATCTGGTACGCCCCACCTGGCCCAGCCGGTCGAAACCCCCGCCCCTTTACCGGCAATCATATCGGTTGAAGAATCTCCAACCATCAGGCTCTCCTCGGCGACACAATTTAGCCTATTCAAAGCTTGCAATACCGGTTCTGGATCCGGCTTCGGCGCTCTGACGTCATCAGAAGCAACAACAACAGAGAAAATTTGCTCAAGCTCATACTCCCGCAGCTCAACGAGGGTACAGCTGCGGCTTTTGGAGGTAACCAGACCCAGCTCATATCCCCAGCTGACCAGCTGGCTCAAGGTACTCTCAATGCCGTTGAAGATAGGTGGAATTTCCTCCTGATGGTAATGCCATCGGTAGGCATCGACAAGCTCCTCAGTGCGCTGAGGATTTATGTCTTGCATGATGTGAGTCAGAGGCATTCCCAAACAGGATAACAGACGGTTTCGACATGGAGGTTTGCCCCGCACAACTTCCTTTACAGCCCTGGCCAATGAGGTGCATATTAACTCAGCTGTGTCGAGTATGGTGCCATCGAAATCAAACAAAACAGCCGCATCTGTAACACTATCTGCTATCTCATTTATGGACATGGGGGACAAAATCAAAACTCCTCTCTTGTAGAAGAGTTTAACATTCCTGCGCCCGCTTTTCCACCATTTTATGTGAGTTGAGTTTGAACATATATTTTCCGCATCAGCAATACTGACTTACCAAGGTGTTCTATGTGTGCGAATCTTTCACCTTCCTGCATCATTAATCGTCGATATCGCTATCCATGTTCACTATTTTCCCATACATCATATCCCAAAACGGCCAATTGAGCTGCACATCCTCATCCTGACAAATATAATCGATTGTTTCTTTCATCAGATCACATAAAGATTTCACACCTATGGGCAGTTCATCTTCGCTGCAGCTGACCAGAGCGCTGCGCAGGCGACTTTTCACCCGGGAGGGTAAAACCCTTTCCAGCCGCTTCATCCCCAGTTCAGCGTATGATGGGTCGTATCTATGACGGAGCAAAACACCCAATTCCCCAGCCATGTGACGGCAGAGGCGGTCGGCCCAGGCCATGTCACCCCGATACCAGGCTGATTCGAACTCCAGCAGTATGAAGATGAAGCTGTGAAAATGCTTTTTCACATCACTATTTTCAATACGGTGGCTGGGTGAGTTATTCAGTAGTTCTGCCAGCAGATTTTCCGGGTCATACAGTATCTCTGAACAACCAGTCAGGGGAAAGTTCTCTTCGGTAACAGTGTAAAGATCAAAATGCAGACCATTTTCGTATACAGCTACTATTTGAGGTCCCACGAAGTTGGACTCAGTCCAGTATACAACAGGTTGATAACTTCGCAGAATCTGCAGTCTACAATCAAGGAAATCCTCTTCAAGATCCTCCTTAACAAGACAGTACAGATCGACATCGGAATACTCATCGGCTCTTCCGGCCGCCAGTGAACCCTTGAGAAATACTCCATTCACCTCCGGCCTCTTTCTTGCCACCTTCAATATCTGTATGACCGCCTCTTTCTGTCTGTTCACGGGCTCGCCCCTCTCCCATCATGTGTTGTCACTTAACAAACTGTTCTGAAGGTAATCAAAATATCCTTCCGCGATCTGAAGAGTTATTTTTTC
>CAZRFK010000055.1:0-13157 GCA_964599275.1 uncultured Clostridia bacterium | reverse complement strand
TCTTGGCCTTTGCTATATCGTGCAGAAATGAAGCATATCCCAGGGAAAACAACTCTTTTTCTCGCAGACCCAGCTGCTCTCCCGCTCTTTTGCTCAACTCCTGCAGGCGGCGACAGTGTTCATCGATCTACTGGTCCTTTTCGGCCACCTCCTGGTTGAGAGACAGCAGATGCTGAATCTGCTTTTGCAGGAGGAAACCACTATGAACCACCAGCGGTTATGCGCTGCAGTTGAATAATCCAGTATAAAAGAGGAAAGGTGCTGGTTGTCTAAGAAGATATATAGGTGAATGACTTAATTGTTCGAAAAGTTCACGATAAAGTAGCACAAATACAAATTGGAGGTGGTTTTATGAAATCGAATGATGTTGTTGAACTCATCAAAAAATTTGTGCAGCGTGATGAAGGTAACTACCTGCCCGGTTCTTCAAAGAAGATGTTTGCAGCGCCCCTGGTCGGATTTGCAGAAGCTGGAGATCCCGTTTTTGACGAGTTTGCGCAGCAGCAAGTGATAGGTGAACATCACAAGAAGCCGGAAGACTTTCTGAGTGGTGCCCGGACGGTGATTTCATATTTTCTTCCCATAACCGAGCAGATATGTGAAAGCAACTGGAAAGGAGAACAGGCATCTCGGGAATGGGTATTCGTGAGGTTTTACGGTGAACTACTTAATCAGAGACTCCGCAGGTTCGTCAGCCATCAGTTGGAAAGTGCTGGTTACAAAGCTGCTGTTCCTTCCTTAACTTCCCAATTTAAATCGCAAGATCTGAGCAGCAACTGGTCGGAAAGGCATGTAGCTTACGCCTGTGGGCTGGGGACATTTGGACTGCACGCTGGATTGATTACTGCTGAGGGGGTCTCCGGCAGATTCGGAAGCGTGGTTACAACCCTGAATATTGCATCTACAGATAGAGATTACCACACCCCTTTTGCCTACTGCCTCCATTATTCTGATGATTCGTGTGGACATTGTTTGAACAGATGTCCGGTTGATGCCCTGTCGAAGGAAGGTAAAGATAAAAATTTGTGCCGGAATAACCTGCGGAGGGAAGGTTCTGAATCTCGGGGCATGCTGGGTTTTCCCTACGCTCCCTGCGGTAAATGCTACGTGGATGTGCCCTGCCAGCGAGAGCGCCCGATATGATGCAGGGGTAAATGACCCGGTGGGCATAGAGAGGCAATGTTCAACGCGGTTGCATATCCGAACTGGGGTTATCTGACTGACCGTCAGGCAGAAATGGTTCATACATCATTACAGCGTGGTTCTCAGTGACGTATTCATCGTCTATCAGCTGATCCTGCTGATTATAAACTTCTCTATGAATGATATTGTGCCTGAGATACCCGTGCATGTTGTCGTGAGTGATCCGGTGAGCTTTTTCATACACCTGATATTTGTGGGGAGGTTGTTCTTCTGACCGCCACTTTCCGACCAGCTGATCATCGGTTAGAAAAACCTCCAGCTGATAAGTCTGGGTGGTATTATTTTTGACCTGTAGATCAATGTAAGGATAGGCGCATGTTGCACCGCTGCCAAAAGGTTGTGTCCTGTTGGAGTCAGGAAAAACGTCGTAGGAATGTCGGTGGCGTTCGACAACAGTCAGTGGGGTGTGCAGGGTCATCCAGTAAATGAGATTCGAGAGCTGGCACAAACCACCTCCCACCCCTGATTTTATTCGTCCATCCACCAGTACCATTCCTTCCAAATAACCTTTTTCCGACGTGGGCTTGCCAATACACCGCCAGTAGGAGAATGTTTCTTGAGGATGGACAATCAGCCTGTTGATGTGCTGTACGGCAATATTCAAGTTTATTATCTTATTGTGCTGCATCCACATATCGTACTCAGGAAGGTCTCTGAGCAGGGGAGTGCGGTGTTCGAAAGCCACGCACGGGAGCAGTTCTCCCTGTATGTCTGCCCAGTTGATGGGCATTACGTACCACTGCATATATCGTCGGACCATATGGTATGCTCGGCCGGCGATAAATCTCAGCGGTGATCTTTTCGGTATGGGTTTCATAGCGTTCCTTTCAAATTTATTGACCAAATGATCGATATCACTCAAATCAGGAAGACACTGCTATTAGCCCTGCTGTGATTTTCTGGCACGTCATTATCATATCCAGACTGTTTATTACCTTTAATAGATTCCGGGTAATTCCTGTCTCGTTGCTTTTCTTTTTTGACTGGAAACCTTAAGATAACCGTGAGGTGATACTTTTGTCCGTGTGGAGTACCGTCTTTATCGGAGCAGGAGTGGTGGGAACCACATTCGGTTACCTGTTGTCCGAAGATGCACAGTTTGAAATAAGGGGATTTTACAGTCGGTCAAACACTTCTTCTCGACGTGCAGTAAAAAGAGTGGGAAGTGGTGTGGTTTATGAAGACGTATCAGATGCTGTCAGTGCAGCTGATTTGATTTTTATCACCACTCCCGATGATGCGGTGGGAGGCATTGCTCAAAAAATTGCTGCCGGAGATCAGTTAAGCGAAGGAGCGGTTCTGCTGCATACTTCCGGGGCCCTCAAAAGTGATGTGCTTCGTTGGCCCTCGGATGTGCAGTATTTTTGCGCCTCAATGCATCCGCTTCAGTCATTTGCAAACTGGAAAGCTGCCTGCAAACTCCTTCCTGAAAGCCTCATTGTTGTCGAGGGCGATGAAGTTGGCGTATCCACTGCAGCCTCTGCCGCCGAGGCGCTGGGGGTCGAATGTCAGGTCATTAACCCAGATGGTAAATCTCTTTATCATGCGGCAGCATGTGTTGCCTCTAATTATTTGGTTGTACTCCTGGAGTTGGCATTATCTTTGGAGGAATCGGCCGGTCTTAGCAGGCAGAAAGCACTATTGGCCCTTGAGCCGCTTGTAAAAGGAACTTTGCAGAATATAAAGGAACAGGGAACTGTAGAGGCTCTGACGGGACCCGTCGCAAGAGGTGACTTAGATACAATAAAGATGCATCTGAGTGAAATGAGTGACAAACCCCAACAACAGAGATTGTATCGGGTGCTGGGTCAGTCTGCGTTGGAGATAGCATGTGCAAAGGGAACTGTAGATGATCGGACAGCAGAAAAACTGAACAGTTTATTGAAAGAGGAGGTAACTCAGAATGAGTAATACGAACGAAAAAATAACAATATCTGAGCTGCAGGAGATGAAAAAAGACGGTCAACAGATAGTAATGCTTACGGCCTACGATTACCCGACTGCCAGGCTGGTCGAGCAGGGCGGGGTTGACATGATTTTGGTGGGTGACTCTCTGGGAATGACGGTTCTGGGCTATAAGGATACTCTCCCCGTGACGCTGCAGGATATTATATCCCATACTCAAGCCGTGTGTCGGGCTGTTGAACGTCCGATGGTGGTGGCTGATATGCCGTTTATGAGTTTTCAGGTCTCCAAAGAGGATACCCTGCGCAACGCCGGCAGGATTGTCAAGGAAACTCAAGCTGAAGCGGTGAAAGTTGAGGGTGGGGAACAGGTTCTTCCCCAGGTGAGCGCTCTCGACCGGGCGGGTATCCCGGTAATGGGGCATATAGGGCTGACCCCCCAGGCCGTGCATCAAATGGGTGGCTTTAAAGTTCAGGGAAGGCAGATACAGGCGGCCAAAGAGCTGCTGGTAGATGCCCAGCTGCTGCAGGAAGCGGGGGTGTTTTCTCTGGTTCTGGAAGGCATTCCTGCTGAAGTTGCTCGTGAAATATCAAAAACTCTGACCATACCTACGATTGGGATAGGAGCAGGCCGACATTGTGATGGCCAGGTGCTGGTGTTTCACGATATTGTCGGGATGTATGATGAATTTACCCCAAAATTTGTTCGTCAGTATGCTGACGTGGGAGAAATGATTAAAAATGCGGTACAGGAGTTTTCCTCTGACGTCCGGTCCGGCGAATTCCCCAGCAAAAAGGAGAGTTTTTCGGCCGATCCCGAAGTTATCGCACAGATGAAAAAGCTTTCAGAACAAGTCGAGGAGGAATAAAAGTGAAGGTTTTCTCCTCTATAGATGAAATGCGCAGATGGCGAAATCAACTCTCCCGGGAAGAAACGATCGGCTTTGTACCCACCATGGGTTACCTGCATCGGGGGCATTTGTCTTTGTTTGAAAGGGCCACCAAGGATAATGACCTTCTGGTGATCAGCATATTTGTGAATCCGGTTCAGTTCAATGATGAGGATGACTACCGCCTGTATCCTCGAGATGAGCAGAGAGATCTGCATCTGGCAGATGAGGCAGGAGTTGATGTGGTCTTTTGTCCCATCGAAGAAGATCTCTACCCGAAAAATTACAGCACATATGTTGAAGTTGAGGAGCTGACAGAAGGCCTTTGTGGGGGAGCCAGACCTGGGCATTTCCGGGGAGTGACCACCATAGTAGCTAAATTGTTCAATATTGTGCGTCCTCACCATGCTTATTTCGGACAAAAGGACTATCAGCAGCTGAAAGTCATCCAGAGAATGGTTCGGGATCTTCACATGGATGTCCGGGTCATAGGTTGTCCTACAGTGCGGGAAGAAGATGGTCTGGCTCTCAGTTCGCGAAACAAGCATCTGACATCTGAAGAAAGGAGGGCCGCCCTGGTTTTGCCGGCGGCACTCCGGCATGGTGTTGAATTGATAGAAAATGGCACGTGCAACGCCCAGCAGATCAAAAAGGCTGTACGAGACATTATTGACAGTGAATCTGCAGTGCGGTTGGATTATCTAGAATTGCGTGACGCTGAAGATCTGTCAGATGTTAGTTGTATATCTGGAGATGTAGTTTTAGCAGCGGCCGTATACGTGGCTGATACCAGGTTGATCGACAACCGGGTGGTGCAGGTATAAAGACTTATCAAGCCTTCATGACCATACTCCGGGCGGTGTCTTGCTTCACGTGGCATCCGTACAGGGTCTACTCGGATGGATGCAGGCCATTCCCGCCCGGTTGGAGAAGAATTGACTTTTGACTTTTTTCACTGGGCTGCGGTCAGTTGGTCTATCGGTTCCAGGCTTCCCGATTTGACCAGCAGTCTGTAGATGCCGATAGCGATAAATGCATCAACGATGTGATGCAGGGCGGTTCCTATCCCCACAACTACTCCAGCGTCGTACAGTGAAAAGCCAAAGGGTATCACTATCAAAGCTTCGCCCAGCGCATGCAGGGGAAGCACCAGGAACAGGGCTGCGGCAAAGCTGTATTTTCCTTTATGGATCAGGTAAGCTCCCGCTGTGGCTACCACAATATGAACTGCCGCGCGAGCAGCGATCACTGGCCCCAAAACCAGCAAAAAGCCCAAAGTTGAGCCCACACCAACGAAAAATGCAACGAGTGGACTGATTAACATGGACAGAAAAACAGGAACGTGTGATACAAGAGTTGCTGAAAATGGCGGAATGTATACACGAAGGTAGCCGCCAAAAGATATGGGGATGATTATAGCCAGGGATGTCAGCAGTGCTCCCTGGACGATCTGTCTAGCTTTCATTTTCTAGCCTCCTTGTTTTGTTCAGGTGTTTTTCCATCACGTGCAGTTAATTATAACCACGCTGCTACACGATGACAATACACCTGTATTGTCATCTAACCTTGCTCCTTCGTTGTGGTTTACTGTATTCCTTCCTCTCAGCAGCCGAAAGGTGCTAATTGGCTGAGAAATGTTTGAATTACTCCGTCATAATAAGTTGGGGCGGTTAAGTGATGCCTGTAAGCTGACAATATACGCGATGATGAGAAGGACTAGTGTTAACGCAGGGAGAATTATAACATAAACCCCAAAGGAGGTCCCTTTTTGTTGATGGTCCCGGCTTTTCGACCAGCAGTAGTCTTTTGTGCTGAAATTGCACATATGTTTTGTCAACCTTTTGTGTCAGGTCTGCTGCTGATGCGATTTATTGGAAGGATGTTTTCTTATGACTGATTGTCCTCTCGAAGACGCCGAAATTCATCTTGATATGGAAGCCTTCAACAAGATTTTGGATGCAGTCAGAGAAGCCCTCATCATCACTGACCGTGAGGGCAACGTGTTGGTGGTGAATAAGCGTACCCTTGAACTATACGGCATCAGCAGAGAACAGGCACTAGGGCTGAAAATTACCGATGATTTACTTGTATCGGTCTCATCCCCGGGTGCAGTTATTTCAACCTGGGAAAAGTTGCGTACAGGAGGTGAGCAGCTGTTCGAATGTGCAGGTTTACGGCCGAATGCTAGCTCCACGTTTGAAGCCCAAGTCTTTTTATCAACGATTAAAATAAACAGAGAGCGATTTATTCTGGTAGCAGTGCGTGATGTCTCCGCATGGGTAAAAGCTGAACGCGAGCTGACTGAGGCCAAAGAGAGAATACAAAAACTCCATGAATTTGTCCTGAAATTAGAACACATTGATAATGAGCAGCAGGTGTACGAGCTGGGAATAGAGATCGCTGAAAAAAATCTTGGTTTTTATCGCTCGGTTATTTCGACAGCCAGGCTGAATGTTCTGATACCGCAGGCGATTTCACAGGAGGTACCCAGGTATGGAGCGCAGCCATGCTTGATCAGTGAGGGGATCGTTGGAAAGACTTATAGAACACAAAAAGCCTGGGTGATTGATGATATGCAAACCCACCCAGAAGCTGATCTGGCCAGTGACAGGTACCACTCTCTGGTCAGCGTTCCAGTGGGAGATATAGGTGTTTTCCAATGTGCTGCTGAGAAGATCGGGGTTTATGATGAAGGAACTGTTGAGATAGTTGAAATCTTGACTGCTCACATTGCTGCTGCCGTGGAGCGTATTCGGACCAAGAATTCCCTTCAAAAGAAGCGAAAAGAGGCAGAGCAGCTGGCATCAGAGTATGAAGTTATTTTTGAGAGTAGCCAGGATGGATTGTTCCTTATCGATGTGAGTCCAGACGGCGATTTTGTGATGCGAAAGGTTAATTCTGCCCTGCAGAGTATGGCAGGTGGCATTTTTAGCGGGGGAAACAGCATGGTTTCTCTCCGGAAAGCTTTTTCAAAGAAGAGTTGGAAGAGGATATATACTCACTTACAGCTCTGCTGTGATAATAAAGAGCCCACTGCTTTTGAGGGGCAGTTCATTTTTCAGGGTGTACCGCATCTTTTTTCATGCCGTCTCTCTCCGGTGGTAAAGAATGAACAGACTGTTCAGATTGTTGGCTCGGTGCGCGATAGAACTGTTGAGATGGAAGCGGAACGAAGTGTTCGCGAAAGTGAGCGCAAATACCGTACCCTTGCTGAAAAGGCAAAGGATCTCATTGTCATCGTCCAGCATAACGAGCACAAATATGTAAATGCTGCGGCCAAGGATATACTGGGGTACGAAAAAGAGGAGCTTCTGAACAGCAGCTGGCTGCAGTTTATTCATCCGACTGAAAAGGAGCGGTTTGTGGCTAATGCAATGAAGCGGGAGGCAGGTGAAGAGGTACCTCATATTTATGAAACGGTCCTGCAGCATAAAGATGGTAGCAAGATACATGTTGAGGTGAATGTCAGCGATATCAGCTATCAGGGAGAGCCTGCCAAGCTGATAATTACCCGTGATATCACTCAGAGGAAAGATTCTGAAAAGAGACTCCTTTACCTCAGTTCTCATGATCAGCTCACCGGGATACACAACCGCGCTTATTTTGAAACTGAACTCAAACGACTTGACCAACAGAGTCAGCTACCGCTATCTGTATTAATGGCCGATGTCAACGGCTTGAAAGTGTTCAATGATGCATTTGGACACCAGCAGGGTGACCAAATGCTTCAGCAGATTGCGCGTATTCTGCAGGACAACTGTCGAAACCAGGATGTAGCTGCACGTATTGGCGGAGATGAATTTGCCATAGTTTGTCCGCAGACACCTTCCGCAGAGGCTGAAGAACTTATGGCCAAAATACGACAAAAGTGTGGGCAATCTGCACAGGAATTCGAGATATCGCTTTCCCTGGGGTGGGCTACCAAGATTGAGCCGGATAGGGACATTTGGGAAGTATTAAGCTGGGCGGAAGAGAAGATGTACCGGGATAAAATGCTGCGCAGAGATAGTGTAAGAAGCGCTATTATTCAATCACTGCTCAATGCGTTGGAAGAAAAAACCATGGAGACAACCCAGCACACCAGAAGGCTGGAAAATCTGGGGAGGGCAGTTGCCCGGCAGATGGGGCTGTCCAAGTCAGAGATTAATAACCTCGCTTTATTGGCAAAACTTCATGATATAGGCAAGGTGGCCATATCCAATAATGTATTGATGAAAAGTGAACCGCTTCACCCTGACGAATGGATGGAGATAAAGCGGCACCCCGAAATTGGTTACAGGATAGCTCAAACCAATGTGGAACTGGCTCCCATTGATGAAGCAATATTGTACCACCACGAATGGTACAACGGACAGGGATACCCGAGAGGATTAAAAGGAGAAGAAATCCCTCTTCTTGCCAGAGTCCTGGCGGTTGTTGATGCTTATGATGCCATGACGAACGATAGACCTTACCGGGAGGCCATGTCCGGTGATGAAGCTGTGGAGGAAATTAAACATTATTCAGGAAGTCAGTTTGATCCACAGGTTGTAAATGCTTTCCTGGGGGTGCTCGATGGATATACTGAAATAGACTGAATGGACAGACTGAACCTCCAAAGGTGCAGAGGTTGTCTGCGCAATCCATTGCGCTCTTGCTCTGGTGGTTTTCCTGGACATTTCAGGTTGCAATCATGATATTTAGGATTATCTGCCTCTGTATGTTGGTCTGGATCGATGAGGGTAATGAGGAGGATTCAGAAAACGTATGCAAATGGGGTATCGGTACCTTTGACCTTCGTATGCTCGTACTGCTGCTACAATAGATAATACAGTATCGGTGAGGCCCACAGCCAGGACTATCAGGAAGCCGACAAATACTACGGTCAGCAGGCCTCCAAGTATGGCTCCCAGCAGCATTGTTACTTGAAAATTAAGGGCTTCCCGGGCTTGATCTTTTACAAGATCTTCTTCTGAACGAAGCAGAAATATGACCAGGGGACCGAGAAATCCAGTCAGAAGCCCCAGTATGTGGGTAATAGCAGCCAGAATGGAGTCATTACTGTTTTCTGCCCTCTGCAATTCATGATCCTCCTTCCAGAAGTCTTACACATAGAGTATATCCAGTAAAAAGTTCATAAGCCAGCCGTGCCAACTAAAAAAGCAAAACCAGAAAAACAGCTCGATTCACATTTACTGTCGGGTTTAAGTCGAAGGAATGGTCATTATGCTCTATATTCAGTGGAGCTGATAATCTCAAATTGAGCAGCAGGAAATTCGTTCTGTTGACAGGCTCAGTTTTTGTGAGGACAATGAAGTTACAGTCGCACTTTCTCCGGAAGTGGGCTTTTGACTGCTAGGGGGCGAGTCATGTGAGATTTTTGGATGACAAGGGGCGAATTTTTGGAGCCGTCAGTGTGGTTGATATTTTTGCAGTGTTATTACTGGTGATATTTGCTTACACTGGAGCTGTGCGTTTTCTTGGTTGGGGGACTGCCAGGTATGATACTGGCGATATTGAGTTTTCTGCAGTGGCAGAGATAACTGATGTGCGGCAGGCAACTGTTGATGCGATAAATGAGGGCGATGTGGTTCGAGATCACATCACCGGACAGATAATTGGAAGTATTGTGGACAAGCAGGTCAGGCCTTATCGCACCCCAGTTGAAACAGCTGATGGTGATGTCATAATTGCTGAAGTTCCAGAGAGATATACCATCCTTGTAACAGTCGAGGGTCTTGGTTATGATACCGGGGATGTAATTCAGGTTGCCTCACATCAACTCCGGATAGGTGCCAGCCTCATGTTAGAGACCAGGACGTATTCGGTTCATTCGACAGTTCTACAAATAGAGGCGGGGATTTCACAGTGAAAAATTATGGAAATACCACTTGCAATTCCTCCTGGGCCCGGGCCAATAAGTGGTGGGAAAACAGCTTGATTTGTGTTTTGTCTCAGAGGATATCATCGTACATTCAATATTTATGCAAGGGCAGTGTATTTCACAAAGTTTTATCCTGTGAAGACGATGGATGGTGGAGGGGGAGCAGATTTTACAGTCTTGTGAGCAGGCTTTCGAGGTGGATGAATTCTATATTTTCTGCCGTTAGTGGGTTCTGGCAGAGAATATCCTCTAGGAGCTCGGCCGTGGGAGTTGTTCGGACAGCAGTTGAGCTGATTCACAGGCGTCCGGTTCATGTTGCGGGGGTTTTTCTGATGTCCGCCCTGATTGGTCGGTTGGGTTACAGCTACCTGTTCGGTCCAACTTTCCGGACGGTCATTATTTTGACTGTCGCCGCTGGAGTTGTCTTTTTTCTGCACCAAATCCTCAATGTAGAAATTTTACATGCTGCTATGAACAACAGTAAAACTGTAACATTTGCCCGGTGGCTTCTGACTCTTGATGAAACGGGAGGCTGCGATGAATCTGACTGCAGAAAATGAATACGATGCAAGGTCACTGAAGGTGACTTTTATAATTGCAGCTGTAGGCCTGCTTTTTGGGATATCTGGAGGCATGGTTGGTGTTTCAAGGTATGTGCAGTTGACCATCATGATGCTGTTGGTATTTGGAGTTTATCTGAAACCTCATTGGGGGATGTATCTGGTTGCAGTAGCTCTGCCATTTGTGCTGAATCAATCTATTTTTTTGCTTGGAGCATTTCTCTTTCTGTGTTATGTGCTTCACTGTCTTCACAGGGGAGAGATATGTCTTTACCCTTTTATTCAAGAGCCTGCCCTGGTGTTTTTTGTACTGCTGCTGGCTGCCTCCACTATCACTTCACTCAATCCGTCAGCAAGTATTCGTGACGCGGTTATTCTTGCGGGTTCACTGGGGTTTTTCTATCTGATAATACATCTTTTCAAACGGCGGCAGCAGCTGCATGCCTGGTTGATGTTGACGGTGTTGGTTGGCTTTTTGCTGTCAATGTATGGAATGTACCAATTTTTTGTTGGGGTACCGGTTGAAAGCGCCTGGGTGGATGCTGATCTTCATCCATGGTTGACCAGTCGTGTGTACTCAGTTTTTGACAACCCCAATGTTTTTGCTGGTTATCTTACGATGCTTGCTCCGGTATCTCTGGGCCTTTTGTGGTCAGCGAAAGATTTGAAAAAGAAAATCCTTCTCGGGGCCATCTTTTTTTCAGTTGTTGTCAACTCCCTGCTTACTTTTTCTCGCTCAGGATGGATGGGGCTTATGGCTGCAGTACTGGTGTTTTTATGGCTCGCAGGTAGAAGGGGATTGATTGTCCTGCTGCTGCTTTCATTGATTATCGGGATCGTCAGTTCTGAGCGTCTGTTTGAGCGTGTTATGTCAATCTTCGATCCAGGGGAAACCTCTCATTCGTATCGGTTGATAGTGTGGCAGGAATCAGGCACAATGCTGCGAGAGCACTGGCTGACGGGTATAGGTATGGGACATCTGGTTTATCGACAGATATATCCCACCTACATGCTGACCAGGGGAAAGCGTCCCTATCATTCACACAACACTTTTTTACAGTATGCGATTGAGTTTGGTCTGGTAGGTCTGGGGTTGTTCTTGTGGTTTTTATTCAGGACATTCAAACGAGGTCTGCAAATTCTCAGACGCACAGAAGATCGCTTTATCTTTCATGCAACGACAGGATCGCTGGCTGCCGTTGCAGGGTTGCTTGTTCAGGGCCTGGGGGACCACGTTGTGTATATGCCAAAAATTACCGTCTTATTCTGGCTGAACATAGGAGTTATTTATCTCTGCAGCAGAATCATAGATACTTCGCAGCCTTCTGAGCTACCCTCTGCCTGAGATTCCATCCGTAAAGAAATTGGATAATCAATCGAATATTGCTGCTCAGGGGATGCAGATTCTTATAGGCAGTTTTCAATCCGGAAAAAGAGAATGCTTTCGAGCATCGTGCGAGGTCAGTGACGGCAAAAAATTCGGCACCATGTTTTTGTTGTGGATCGTTGTTCACGGCCAGAAGACGACACTTATTTAGAAGTAAGAATATATCGAAGGGAAGAATCTGAGAGGAAAAAGTGTTTAATGCAGTCTGCTTGGTTTGCAGTTGCTTTTCTGTAAGTGCATAGTGGTGGGTGACCAGCTCAGGTTCCATCGTGGATGTGGCTTCATATATCCAAATTGGAAACGTCTCCGCACAACAGCTCACATTCAGCGCTTTTACAGCAATCAATGCTGTTGAGGTGTGGTCCTGGTGTCCGTCGATTGGATATGGAATAAATACCACATCCGGATTGAATCGGTCGATATGTCGATGGACAGCATTTATGGATTCAGGGGTAACTTCCAACTGCCCATCGGGTAAGTCCAGGAATTCAGGATCTATGATGCCGTAGTAATCGGCTATCCGCCGGGCCTCCCGCTTGCGGGTGGCTGAAATAAGCTGCTTATTATCAAATCCGGGACGGCTTCCGGCAGAGCTGTCCGTTAGATAGAGACATTTTACTTCCTTATTTTCAGACAGATGAGTTAGCATTCCCCCCATACCGATAACTGCATCATCCACATGAGGAACCATTATCAGGATTCTCTGGTTCCTGATTTCCCCCACCATTTGAGAATTATACTTTTTGCGGTTGAACCAAAAATAGGCAGAGAAAAACAGCCGGTTCAGCCAGAAAAAGGGCCTGCTGAGGATAACCTTGAGAAGTTGACGAAGTGACTGCACGTCTACTCCTTTCTCAACTCCGATCAATAATAATCTGAATCTCCCATGGTGATAAACCAGTTTCTGCAGCTGCTGATCAGTTTTCTCTGCGTATCACTCATTTGAATGTCATTGACCACCAGTGCATTGGGTTCCCCACGACGGAAAAAACCGTGTTTCCTCATATGTGATGACATTACTCTATTGCCCAGACACCAGCAGAATGCAGTGTGACAGCCCGCAGATTCAAAATATTCATCTGCACGGGCCAATAAACCAGCATAGGCTTGGTCAGTCGTCGCAAGAAGATCTACCACGTAACCTCTGTTATCCTCTACTGTCAGCACTATGTAACCTTTAAACTCATCTTCTGCCAGACAGACGAAGACAGTATAGTTGTTCGGAGATCTGAAATACCGCCACTGCAGATATTCAGCATCTCTCACAACCGCGACATTGAGCCGGTTACTGCAGCTCTGCCACAATCTATCAAAACGTTCATCCACGGATTCTACCGCGAAGACATCCTG
>CAZRFK010000054.1:9153-13472 GCA_964599275.1 uncultured Clostridia bacterium | reverse complement strand
TACCAATGCCGTTAGAAAAGAACTGCAGCGTAAAAACGTTCCGTTTCGTCTACTTCCTCCTTTAGACTGGCAAAGCACAGATGCATCCATTGTTCAAAAATACCAGGAAATAAACAGTTCCCAATCAGACAGTTGGTTAATAGGCTGGGCACAAAGTCCGGCGATTGAGTTGATAAAGGACAAACCAGGTCACAAGTTCGGCATGGTGGTGGGGCTAACGGCCATGCCTTTTGAGCCAGCTGTACTGTATGGGACTGCAGAAATGCTCCGCGAACCACAACGTCTTCAACTGTACGACCGCCTGTTCGTAAACTCCCACTGGTGCAAGCAATGCCTGATCCGCAGCTACCCTGATTTGAAGGACAAGGTAATAGTCACCGGTTTTCCGGTTGACTTCAACATATACGAAAAATACCTGGATCAGGACAAGAAAGATAATCTGGTGGTCTTTAACCAACGATTTGCTCCAGAAAAACTGCATGTTCTGGAGGTAGAGCTCACTCGAAGACTGAAAGCCCTTGGTTATCAAGTCCAGCATCTGACTGGAGTGAAGCCATCCAGGATGATGAGATACAGTAGCGAAATGTCCATGTTGATGAGGCGGGCCACCGAAGCCGGCCTGGAGTGGCTGTACAACCCAACCAAATCCCTCTACCATCAGCGGCTGGCTAAAGCCTCTACCGTGGTGACTACATCTATCGCTGACATGCTTCCATTATCTCTCATAGAAGCAATATATCTGCGAGCTGTTCCTGTGGCCCCGGCTCACATGTGTTTCGTTGAGTTTGTCCATGCTGATAATCTCTATACTCCTTATGATCTGAATGAAGTTCTTTCCGTAGTACAACAAAGACCAGATAAGAAACATAATATACAGCAATATCGATCTGAGCGCGTAGTGCAAAGATTTCTGGAAGAAATGAAGCATACGTGAATGTCTTTCGTTGTGAATGGGATGCATCACAGATAATAACGATCTTTCCGGGTGCTATTTGAAGCCGGGAGTCCACCGTCATTTGAACGCCTGAGAGAAGACGTCCTAAGGGTGCCCCCAGGGAGGAATAAGGTGCTTCACTTCGTAATTTATCCCGATACAGAGGGAAACTGGCACAAGTACTACAACCGTGCAGTCTGTTCAGAGCTGCAACGACATGGCATCCATTATCGACGGCTCATTACTAATTTCTACTCCAACTCAATACGATCCACTCTCCACCGAATTCAAAAAATGAACACCAGTAATGACGACATCTGGCTGTTTTCAACCGCACAGAATCCCGCCATCGAGGTTGTTGAACATAAGCCGGGTCGCAAATTCGGGCATGTCCATAACCTGGAATGCATGAGATTTGAAACTTCTCGACTCCATGGTGTCAGTCTAAATGAGAAACATCGACTGGGGCTCTACCATGGTGTGTTTTTTAGCTCCAGTTGGGCTTTGAAGAAAGCGCAAAGTTGCTACCCTCAGCTCGCTGACAGATTTAGACTCACTGGATTCCCCATGGACTATGAAGTCTATCAGCCATACCGATACATTGATAAAAACCCCAAACTGGTCGTTTTCAATCAGCGCCTGGCCTGTGAGCGGTTGGCGCCTCTGGAAATAGAGATTGCAGCCGAGCTAACCAATCTGGGATATGAAGTTCAGCATCTTTATCATTCTGGTACCGGATTGTCGTGGGCCGCCTGTCCTTTGGCTGAACAGCTGCGCAAAATCGGTAAGCAGTCCGGCATCGACTTTGTGTCCAATACAAATAAACACCAGTACCACGTCAATCTGGCAAAAGCCACCTGTGTAGTTACCACCTCGATATGTGATAATCTTCCAGTATCTCTGGTTGAAGCTATCCGGCTGGGAGCAGTTCCTGTAGCTCCCCGCTCCATGTGTTTTCCTGAGTTTATTCATAGCGACAACCTTTACAGCCCCTATCATCTTGACGAGATAATCGAGCTCGTGGAAAACAAGCCGAAGAGGGTGCATTCTATATCTCAATATGATAAGCGGACAGTCGTAGATAACTACAGAAATACACTGCAGGTTTAATATATTTATCTTCATGCATCAAGAAGAAGGACTCCACAGTTTATTCAGCTGCTTTCGGTTTAAATCTGGGTCTTCAAACTCATGGCCTGGCTTAGTCTTCCAAAAAGCCAGGCCCAGGTATTGCATAACTTTTATTGCATGCGACCATGTTCTATGCCACCTGGATGACCATCATGAAAACGCTATGTCTCCATCACAGGTCAGTACCACTTCACGAAAAGGAATGTCCTGTTCAAGTTCGGCCATAATCCGCTTCAATGTGTGAGTAAGCATACTACAGCAGGGTACTTCCATCCTGGCTACTGTCACACTTTTTATGTCATTGGCCTGGATAATGTTCGCCAGTTTGCTGGTGTATTGCTCACTGTCATCGAGTTTGGGACACATTATAACTGTGGTCTTTCCTTCCATGAAATCCTTATGAAAGGCACCGTAAGCAAAAGCAGTACAGTCTGCAGCGATTAGCAGGTCTGCGTTTTTAAAGTAGTCGGCCTGGGGATTCACAAGGCGCATCTGTATCGGCCACTGCCGCAGCTCTGAACCGGAAACAGTGGGGGCAGAAGTTTCCGACAGCTTGTGCATTCTGGTAGCAGGACACATCGGCGCATCTGATTCTTGTGAAGATGACTCTTCACAGCCTGCAGCCTCTGCAATGCGCTGCTGTACCAGTTCCTCATTGAACGGTTCTGCTTTTCTTTCCACAATAGTTATTGCCCCGGTTGGGCATTCGGGCAGGCAATCACCCAGACCATCACAGTACTGCTCACTTATCAATTTTGCTTTTCCATCCACGAGTTCTAAGGCGCGCTCATGGCAAGCGTCTATGCACAGTCCACATCCGTTACACTTCTCTTCATCTATCTCAATTATTTTTCTTTTCATCGTTATCACCTCTCCTTTTCTGTCTAACTGAAGTATAATTTAAATATGATACAGACTCCGTAACAAATGTTACAATCGGGAAAAGGATGGAGGAATTTATGCGTCATCTACGTCGTAAACTCAAAAAATGTTCTTTGTTCGCAGATTACAGTGACGAGAACCTGTCACGTGTAATCAAAAATTTGCGCTATCGTGTAACAGAGTTTGCTGAAGATGAAACACTGGCGGTTGAAGGCGCGAAATGTCATCATCTAGGGATTGTACTCCGTGGAGGAGTGAAGATACAGAAGGTTTACGCATCAGGCAAGATAGTAACACTGTCACGCCTGGGCCCGGGTGCCGTATTTGCCGAAGCAGTCCTGTTTTCTGATAACAAGACCTACCCAGCTACCATAGAGATAGACAGCGCTAAGACTCAGATCATGTTTATTCGGGATCAGGAAGTCATAAGACTTTGCAAGAGCAACCAGCGGTTTCTTAACAGTTTTCTGGGACTTCTCTCGGATAAGGTCCATACGCTCAACAGGAGGATTCAACTGCTATCCTACAAGACTATTCGCCAAAAAATAGCTGGTTACTGTCTCACCGAACGTGTTCGTCAGCGAAGTGAAGTTCTGCATCTTGCCATGTCGCGGGAAGAACTCGCCCAGCATCTTGGGGTTCCCCGGCCATCAGTATCACGAGAATTGAGCAATATGCAGGATGAAGGCCTCATTCAACTCGATAAGGACAAAATCCGCATATTAAATCTAGAAGAATTGGAGAGATGTCTATGCGATTAGAGTAGTCTACCTGCTCCACCAGTACTGACAATTTTTCACTAAACGAATCGGTTCTGTCACTCTTGCTCATTTTGAAACCATCTATAAAAAGCCAGCCATATTCATCCACCCTGAGTATTGGTTCTCTGTGATCTCCCCAGCGTTTCAGGGTATCTCGGATGTTCCATCCTGTAATATGACGGTATATTTCCACCTTGTTATCCGTCTGGTTGTAATCTTGCCTGCGGTGCACGTACAGGACCTCATCTATCCAGTGAAAACGGTAACCCTCGATCATCCTGAACAGTATGCGCTTGTCTTCGAGGTATCTTCCCTCGTAAGGATCATCAGTCGGCCATCCCCCTATTCGTCGCAGAGCCCGGGTCCTGTAAAAACGCGGCCAAACTGATGAGTTGGAAAGCAGGAAATCATAACGATCAGTATACTGACGCCCCTTCTTGATTGCATGTTTTGGAGTTGAATCAGAATCTGAATCGAGGTTTTCATTCACAATCTTCATGTTCCCATGAATCACGCCCACAACTGTCGGCAGTTCTGACGCTGCGCTTGTGAGAATATCAAGGGCCCCTGAAGGCAGCCAGTCGTCGCTGTCGAGCTGTACAACAAAGGGG
>CAZRFK010000054.1:7055-9053 GCA_964599275.1 uncultured Clostridia bacterium | reverse complement strand
CGATCAGTTCTGTCCCATCAATCACGAGATCGAGACCGTGGCCTACATCCAGGGCAATTTTACCTGTACTCTGGGCAATTTTTGGTGTGATTATGGTGGCAGGGACTCCCGCTGCAAGAAAAGTCATGTCAAAATCCATCTCCGAAAATCTCTGCAGAGTGTTTTTCATATCCGAAAACCCCTCAAGAACTACACTTTCAACCCATCGGGGGTCGAACTCCTCGAATTTGGGGACTGCCTCTGGTGCCCTTCGCCCAACCAGAACCAGTCTTTTTCCCTTCAGCAGATTATAAAAGTCCTCCATTCGCACCATATGATGAGTAACCCAGGCACTACAGGTATACTCTGGCGCCAGCTGGTAATTATCAAATATTCTGTTCAGCTGCGATTTCCATCTGTCTGTGTGGTCTCCTGTTCCCACCACATCAGCAGCTCGTACCGCCTCAAGCAGCTGTTGTGCCACTTCACTGGACAAATCGGTTATTCCGCAGTAATGCATGTAATGGTCAAAATCAGTTATGTCTTCACTCCATGTTGCATGTCGTATTAGATACATCTCTGCGTGACCTATTCTGATCAGCGAAAAAGGAGATTGCTTTTCGTAGGCATAGTTAATGCTCTCAAAAACATCCTGGGTGCTCAAATACCACGAAGATGTCTGGTCCATTCTGATTCCCCCTGGTTAATTGCTGCTTCCCTATCAGCATATGGAGCGTTATTACAACCTGACAGGAATCTGCTGGTCATCAGGGAAAATTAACCAGCCTAGGGACCATTCACCTTTAACACTAGGATGCTCTTTCATTGGCTGCTATTTGAGCACCATCAAGTAACCGAATCCTTCTGTTTCGAAAACTGCCTATACTCCTTGTTGTCAATGATACTTTTGAGGGCTTCAGCAACCTGCCATACTTGTTCAAATGAAGTGTAAAGAGGAGAAGGGGCAAAGCGTAGGGTATTGGGCGCACGAAAATCTGCCACGATACCTCGCTTTTTCATCGCCTGACATATTCTCCAGGCCTCATTGTTTTCTACAGCCACATGTCCACCCCGTTTCGACGGACATCTTGGAGTGATAATATGCAATCTGTGCTCACCATCGGAAACTTCCCTCTCAAATAAGTACATCAGGTACGTTGTGAGACGAAGTGATTTTTCCCTAAGCTTCTCAATGTTTGTGTGTTGAAATACACGAAGAGATCCCAGAAGAGATGCCATTGAAAGAACATGCGGTGTACCTACCTGCCACCTGCCTGCTGTTTCAGCTGGAGTGAAATCCAGGGACATTTCAAATTGACGTTCCTTGTCACTACCCCACCATCCAGCCATTCCGGGCTCCAACGTATGATGACGACGATTCACGTATAGACTTGCGACACTGCCAGGTCCACCATTGAGGTATTTATAAGTGCACCAGAAAGCAAAATCAACTTCCCAATCTGATAATTTGTGTGGTACAACTCCAGCAGAGTGACTCAGATCAAAACCGATTAATGCCCCGTTGTCATGGGCTTTTGAAGTCAGGTACTCCATATCAAGAAGTTGACCGCTCTGATACAAAACGGACGACAAGATTACAATATCAACATCTTCAGTTATAGATTCAGCGATATCACGCTCATCCAGGGTTTTACCATCGCTGCTTCTGACCAGTACCAACTGATCGGGGCTCGGTGCATGACTTTTAAGTGCATATATGTCAGAAGGAAAATTAAGTTCATCAGCCAAGATCTTGCCTTCTTCTCGATCGCCGAAAAAGGTCAGTAAGAGAGCATGAAGATTGACGGTGGTTGAATTCATCACCACGACTTCATCCTCCTGTGCACCTACTAATGGTGCCTGCAGGGCGCCCAAGCGCTCTCCCAGCTCGAACCATGGGGGTTCGGCTTCTGTCCATCCATCTATAGCCATCTCTCTCCATTCAGTCATTGCTGATTGTACTTCATCATCAGCTTCGCGGCACATCAATCCCAGAGAGTTACCCAGCATGTATATGGT
>CAZRFK010000054.1:0-6955 GCA_964599275.1 uncultured Clostridia bacterium | reverse complement strand
AACAGCGAACCCCTCCCCAGAAAACCAATATCATGAATGGGGAGGGAATATAATCTATGCATTACTTGATAACCGGCGGAGCAGGATTCATTGGCTATAACCTCACAAAAATGCTGTCAGAAAAAGGGCACCAGGTCACTATTGTGGACAATCTGTCCAGTGATATGGAACACAACCTGCCAGAAACATCTGCAGACTTGGTCATCGGAGACGTTCGTGATGAGACACTGATGAATGCTCTGGTTAAGCAGGCAGACTACATCGTGCATCTTGCAAGCGTGGTTGGTATCAGACGGACTCAGAAAAACAGGCTTCAGACTGTACACGTAGGAGTTATTGGAACCGAAAATATCATGCAGGCGGCAACACGCTACGAAAAAGAGGTTTTTCTCGCCTCATCCTCCGCTGTTTATGGCAAGATTGAACAAAACCCGGTCCCAGAAGATGCAGACTGCCGTTACGGTCCACCTACCAATCCAAGCTGGGTGTATTCCGCAACCAAACTGATACAGGAACAGCTGGCTATAGGTTACCACAAGAAAAAGGGCACTGATATGAAAATTGGCCGCTTTTTTAACGTCACCGGTCCACTACAGACCCCCAGCTCGGGTATGGTAGTTCCGACTTTCGTGAGCAAATGTTTGAATGACGAACCGATTCTTGTTTTCGGTGATGGGAAGCAGACCCGCACCTTTGTTGACGTAAATGATGCAGTTCGAGGTGCAATATTGGTGTGCCAGAAGGGGCAGCCGGGAACCCCCTACAATATAGGCGGAAGCCGGGAGATCTCCATAATGCAACTTGCCAAAAAGATACGAAATTTGACCGATTCAAAATCCGACATCAAGAAGATTCCATATAGGCAGGTTTACGGAGAAGATTACGAGGAAACCAGACAGCGCCGGCCGGACATAAGTCGTCTGCAGCAGTTGGGATACCACCCCAGGGCAGATATAGATCAAATTCTCAAGAGAGTAATAAGACACCAGCGTAGTCAGGGATGAAGCAGTAAATTGTCTTGTCTAAAGGAAATGGAGCCCCAAAAAACTGCACTCGCCAGACCGGCAAGGTCTGCCGAATGCAGTCTCCACATTTATCGGTATGAGTTTAGAAATCTGTAGCACCAGACCAACGGGAACTTCCCACATGTACTGCAGGTAAGAGAGAAGTAAACGTACTCCACCAATCTCTTTGCAGTTTCGCTTCCGAAGAAATGGCCTGAATGTGCTTGAACATTCGCAGCACGCTGTCGGTCAACCGCATATTCTTGACCGGATACTTAACTTCACCATCTTCCACGTAGAAAATCCCGTCGCGGGTGGTCCCCGTCATGACCACTTCTCTGGGTTCGGGGCAGTGGGTATAGTGAAACCGCGTGACCAGGAGACCTCTGTCTGTAGACGCAATCATCTCCTCAAGTGAGCTCGAACCGGTTTTCATGATCATATTGGCAGGCATGTCTTGGGTTACTCCCCTGCGAACCCGGGCATGACCGGTGGAGTGTTTGTCCTCCCTGTGGGCAGTAAAGGAGTCATACACTACTCCCTCAGCCACACCTGAAGTAACCAGATCCACTCTCTTTTTGGGCACTCCTTCGGCATCAAAGGGCCTGTTGAGGGTTCGGCCGTCCTCTGCGTCATCCCAAATGGTAAATTTGTTACCGGTTATCTGCTCACCGAATTTGTCTGCCATAAAACTCTGACCTTCTTGAACCAGTCGCGCCCGGAATCCCAGATAACCCAGGAAACGAACGATATCGGCAACCGCGTAAGGTTCAAATATTGCCTCATAGTCACCGGTGGCAAGTTCTACAGGATTTTGCGCCCTGGCAGCCTTCTTCACAGCTTCATCGCCGATCTGCCAGGGTTTAACCCGATCTACATCGCGATCTAACTGATCCGCGTATCCAGTGCCGTTGGGACCTTCAATGACAGTCCGCAGATAAGCATAGGTGCTGGTATCATAGGCCTTTACGCCCAGAGAATTCATGACCGCTAATTCTTCTGTCACTGTATTGTGAGCCCCAAAAGCCTTAAACTCCTTTTCTTCTTCAGCTTTTTCCGCAATGACTTCCACGTCTGAGGCCCGCTGGCCGGGAGAGTATTGAGCGGTGGATGAATAATAATTCTTCATGTCAGAGGCACAACCCGGATCCGGCAGGGACTCAAAATCCTCATTGACCTCCTGCATCCTGGCCAGATTCTCCGCCTGTTCCACCACCTTATGCACTGACTCATCATCAAAATTGTTGGTGGTGGCTGTTCCAATCTTCCTGTCAACTACTGCTCTGACGTGCAGTGTGGAGTTTTCTCTGGTCAAATTCTGATGAATTTCGGAGTTAGCAAATCGAGTCAAAGCCAATTCTTCGCCTGAAATCCGCGCTTCTACCTGGTCCGCATCTGATCTGCTCAGGACTTTCTTCAACACTTCCATGCTTTTTTTACGTCCAATCATTCCTGAACACCTACCTCTATGTTTCGAAAACGAGCCGGTGATGCGCCGTGACCCACATGGGCGATCTGCACTGGTTCTCCTTTAGCACAGCTGGGCAATCCCCATATCCGCCACTCCTTTTGACCAGCGATAGCGTCACAACTATTCCAAAATTGGGGCGTAGTGGCGGTGTACGCAGGATTTTTGAGCAATCTGGTAATCTCACCGTTGACAATCTCATAGGCATACTCGCAGCCGAAATGAAAATTCAGGCGCTTATCATCCAGACTCCAGCTTTTCGGTGCATCCATCAAAATACCATGCTCGGTATCCTCAATGATATCCTGTAAGGTTCCTTCACCAGGTTCAAGGTTAATGTTAGTCATGCGAACAAGAGGAACGTTGCTCCACCCGTCCGCCAACATACAACCGTTACTTTCTTGCTGCAAAGTTGCGGCTGTTTGCCGACTGGTCAGGTAATCCACAAATCTGCCTTCTTCGACAATCTGAGCCCGCTGAGCAGGAACACCTTCATCATCGTATCCAAATGTACCAAGCCCACCTGGCACGGTTGCGTCGGCAACTATGTTCACCAGAGGAGACCCATACTGAAAATCGCCCAGTTTATCGGTGGTCAGAAAACTGGTTCCCGCAAAGCTGGCTTCGCTTCCATAAACTCGATCCAGTTCGATGGGATGCCCACATGACTCATGAATCTGTAGGGCCAATTGTGATGACCCCAAAATGAGGTCAGTCTCAGTCTGAGGACAGACGTCCGCGGTCAACAGTTGAACCGCTTCATCGGATAGATTTTCCGCCTTTTCGTGCAGATCTTCATTTTGCACGAATTCGAACCCTGCCTTTACCTGATCACGAAAAGAGCGCCGCTGTACATCTCCCTCGCCTGCTGCAGTGGCTGACATTGACAGACCTGTTTCTGTCAGCACCTGTTCAATGTATGAACCCTCCGTGCTCATGAAAATCTTTTCCTCCCGGCGAGCGGAGGTCGAAACCGTACTCACCCGAACCTGTTCGGGACGCCGCATGATTTCGTCGATCTCACGCAGCAGATCAAGCTTCTCCTTACCACTCACTTCAAAAGGATCGACTTTAACTTCAGTTGTGTAGGTATCTTCAACCGCCTCCACTGCGGAAAGCTGTTTGGGCTTTTGCTGCACCCTGGCGCTGGCTTTGGCAATCTGGCTCGCCTGCCGGGCCTTATCACGTAATTCAGCCCTGCTCAATCGCCCGCTGCTGGCAAATCCCCATCCTCCATCTATCCATACCCGCACTCCAAACCCCTCATCCTCTACGGAAGAAAGATTTGTGACCTGGCCGTTTTTGACGGAAAGGGGCTCACTGGTTCTTTTCACCACACGTACATCAGCATAATCTGCACCGCACTTTTTGGCTTCGTTCAACGCAGTTTCAAGTAATTCCTTCAAACAACACTCACCTCCTGGATTAATACTTCGGGACTACAGTAGATTTCCACAGTGAGAAGAAATATCCTTCGTCATATCAAGATAACGGATAAGTCAGAAGCCTTTTCGCATAATAAAACCAATTGAAATTTGTTACCGTGATGTTTGCCACCATTTCTGCCGTGACATGCAATTCAGATCCAAACGCTAACAGAAAAAAATAAAAGCCAGCTCTTTAACTAGACAACCATAAAACAACCTACTGAAAGTCAATACCATTTGATTTTAGTCTGCCCTTTCTGCCGTATAAAGGTAGATCACTGAAAGCTGGAGAAAAGGGTGGCAAACACCACCCCTTTTTGCTGCATAAATTATGGGTCATTGCATTGAGCTATACATTCAAGTACTGATGAGCCTCCTTTAATGCGTCGATAATTTTTATGGTCTGCGGACATTCTTCCTCGCAGGCTCCACATTCAACACATTCAACGGCTGACTTATCATCCTCCTGCATACTGGCATACCTTTTGGCGGCTGACTCCTTGGTTTGATACATAGACGCTTCATTCCACAAGCTCAAGATTCGCGGAATGCTGACCTCTTGCGGACAAGGCAAACAATACTCGCAGCTGGTGCAGTTGACCTGCATCCTGTCCAGGTAAATGTCACGGACTTCCTCGATAATTTCAATTTCCTGATCAGTCAAAGAATTGGGATATGCATCTTTTACCGTCTCAATATTCTCTTTCATCTGCTGCATGTTGGACATACCGCTGAGCACAACACTCACTTCCGGATGATTACATACCCAGCGCAGCGCCCAGTCAGCTGGTGTTCTATCGACGTCAGCTTGTTGCCACACCTCCATAACATCATCAGGGACATTCTCGGCCAGCTTGCCACCCCGCAGGGGCTCCATGATAGCAACAGCCATGTCATTATCTTGAGCATAGCGCATACCTTCCACACCTGCCTGATAATCGTGATCCATGAAATTCAACTGGATAAGACAGGCGTCCCAATCATAACTGTCAACAATGTTTTTGAATACACCCAGCTCATCGTGGAAGGAAAATCCTACATACCGGACGCGGCCGTCTTCCTGAATGCGGTCAAGGAACTTTTCCACCTGCAGTTCAGAAACTTTCTCCCACCGTTCGCTGTTCAATCCATGCAGCAGGTAAACATCAATGCAGTCAGTTTCCAGCTTTTCCAACTGTTCATTCAGCAGTCGGTCAAAATCATCGTGCTCCTCCACTTCCCACACGGGGAGTTTGGTGACCAGATGTACTTTTTCTCGATATCCACCTTTCAAGGCTTTTGCCGCCAGAGTCTCGCTGTTACCACCATGGTAAGGATAAGCCGTGTCCAGATAATTTACTCCCTCGTCTATTGCATACCGCACCATTTTAACTGCCTCTTCTTCATCGATCTCGGAAGAATCGTCTCCCTCTGTGGGCAAACGCATCAAGCCAAACCCCAGTGTGGAAACTTCTAAATCAGTGCTACCATATTCTCTGTACTGCATGATACCCCTCCTGTGACTTCATTAAATACAACTCTTTTTCCATACATACAGCTGATTACAAACATGACAGACATCACCTCACCTGTCTGGCCTGTATATGAATGTCATGCCACACAGGTGGTCAGTGTCCGAGGCAGCAGAATGAAAAATCGCTCAGTGAACCTGCCGGATGTAAGACGAACTTTGAAACTTCCGACTTTCTGCCACCTCAACATAAAACTCTTCTTTTCTTTTACGCATTAGATAATTTACCTGCGCTTTCCTCCCTCAAATACTCACATTAAACAATTTGTATCACTTATTCTGAAAATCTGTATAACTTTGACGTCATTAACAGGATATCCAAGATCGCAAGTTGCTAGAAAACCACTGACAAGTTAATTTGTCAGCAAAAAGCGAGGACGAGAAATCCCCCCAGAGGAGAACCTCTCGTCCCGCAATGGTTATCAAATATTCCGTTGATTCACTGCCCTAATCGTCAAGCAAACCCTGTTCCTGTAAAAATTCCCGGGCTACATCCTCGTAATCACGCTCGTGTACATCTATCTGGGCATTCAGATCCGCCATGGTTTCCTCATCTATTTCTCCCCATAAGACTTCCAGTGCCTCTTCAATTTCTGGATGGTCGTCAAGGAGTTCCTGATCCATTATGAATATCCCATCGTAAGGTGGGAAGAATCCCTTATCATCCTCCAAGACCACGAGATTCTGAGCTTCGATTCTACCGTCAGTTGAATAGGCTACCGAAACATCAACATCTCCTTCTCCAACCGCACGGTAGACCATTCCATAATCCATCGGCTCTGTTTCTTTAAATTCCATGTCATAATGCTCTAACAGCTCTGTCAGGCCGTCTCCATCCCGCTCAGTAAAATCATAGTCACAGGCCAACACCAGATCGCCTGACTGCTCCTTCAAATCACTGACTGTTTTTAAATCATGCTCCTGGGCAAATTCCTCCCGGACAGCAAGAGCATAGGTATTATTAAAACCGAAAGGAGGCATCACTGTACCACCAATTTTTTCGTACTCCTCACTCACATAGTTGAGAACTTTTTCGCGGTCGCGCCATTCCTGGGTAACTTCCATATCGAACAGAGTGGTAAAGATTGTCCCCGTCCAGGACGTGTAACCATGCAGATCTTCTTCCATCAAGGCTTCATGCATTAAGCCCTCAGCTGTAAAACCACTGGTGTGTTCAACTGCAATGTCTGTTTTTTCCTCAATGAGTATAGAAGCCATTTCTGTGAGCACCCACGGTTCGGAGAAGGTGCTCGAACCCAGAGTAATGTGTGTTGTCGGCTCTTCCGCTTCTTCCCCGCATCCAAAAACCCCAGAAATGAGCATCATACTGACAAGTACCATAACTGCTACCTTACCGGAAAAACGTAAGCGCATAAATACAATCCCTCCCTCAGGATTTTGCCTGATTTTGCTGCGTGAATATGACCAAGTTAGATCTTCAAGCCTTTCGGTGTAACAATGGATTCAACATGCCCTAATATCCGGTCTCCCAGCAAAGCCAACAGAGCACTGGGTACAGCTCCCAACAATATCAGGTCATCTCTAA
>CAZRFK010000053.1:0-13478 GCA_964599275.1 uncultured Clostridia bacterium | reverse complement strand
GATTTCATCTGCTCCCACTCCCCGCAAAAGTTCAATGAGGGTTCGGGAAGTAGTGCCACGGACGATCGAATCATCGACCAGAACCACTTTTTTTCCTTCCACTACTTTCCGCAGAGGATTGAACTTCAAGCGCACTCCCAGCTGCCGCAGTGAATCGGTGGGTTGTATAAAAGTCCTTCCCACATAACGATTTCGAACCAATCCCATCTCGTAGGGAATTCCAGCCTCCTCGGCGTAACCACTGGCCGCAGAAATGCTGGAATCAGGTACTCCGGAGACCACATCAGCATCGACAGGATGATCTTTTGCTAAAAGCCGCCCCATGTCCTTGCGAACCTGGTGAACATTAAATCCTCCTATATTGCTGTCAGGCCGGGCGAAGTAAATGTGTTCAAAGATACACAGCCTGCCACCAGCTCCCTGGGCCTGTTGCAGTGACCAGCTGGACAATCCGGAATCATCAACACAAACTAACTCCCCTGGTCGAACCTCCCGCTCAAAATCAGCCCCAACTGCATCGAGGGCGCAACTTTCTGAAGCTGCAACCCACGCTCCCTCCAGTCGCCCCAAACACAGAGGTCGTATCCCGTTGGGATCCCTGACACAAAGCATCTGATGGGGAGTAAGAACAATCAGAGCATATGCACCTCTCACTTTATTCAGAGCCTCATGTAGCCGCTCCCTTACAATATCACCATTCGCACGCGCGGCCAGATGCGCTATGACTTCAGTATCGGAGGTGGTTTGGAAAATGCTGCCCTCTTTCTCCAGATTCTCACGCAGCTGGGAAGCATTTACCAGGTTACCGTTGTGAGCCAGGGCCCAGGAAGTCGCCTGCATCCGAACCATGAGCGGCTGTGCATTGCGCAGTGTCGATTCTCCTGCTGTAGAGTAGCGTACGTGTCCTACAGATGCAGAACCCTTCAAATTTTTAATGTCGTCCCGGTCAAATGCGTCAGAGACCAATCCCATTCCCCGTCTGGGAACAATGTTTTGATCATCTGCCAATACGGCCATACCGGCTGATTCCTGCCCCCGGTGCTGTAGTGCATAAAGACCGTAATGGGTCAGAAGTCCTGCCTCGGGGTGCCCCCAGACGCCAAATACGCCGCATTCCTCAGCTAGACCTCGAGTTTGCTTCTTACATTTAGGAGTCCGGGAACAACTCCTTTGTTTATGAGTCATTTCAGAACCTCCTCTCTTGCCTTCATCAACTGCTTGACGGAAATATCGATTACATTCTTTGAAGTCTGCTCAATACTGCTGAAGGATTCTCTCCAGGCCGCCGATGCAGCCCCTATCGGTAAGTCGCTCGTCCTGTCCACTGCATCCCCTTTATCTATCTTGAGCGAATCACCTGCAACCATTCCCAGAATGGTGTAGGGACAGTTCATCTCATCTGCTAAATCAAGCAAAAAGGTCAGGCGTTCAGGTGGCAGGCTCACTACCATTCTCGCACCTTCTTCTCCAAACAACAATGCATCCTCTCGTTGACTATCAGACAGTACAACATACGCCCCCAGTTTCTCAGAAGACGCAGTACAGCATTCAACCAGAGCAGTTGCCAGTCCTCCATCAGAAACATCATGAGCTGAGTTCAACCATCCACAGGAAATCGCCTCTCTGGTAACCTCAGCAACAGATCTCTCGGCTGAAAAATCAACCTCTGGAACCGGGCCAGCAATCTGATCATGGATGATCTTTAAATACTGGGTGGCACCCAGATGGCCCCGGCTGCATCCCAGTAAAACAATGAGATCGCCTGGTGAGCAAAACCCCGGCTCAGCATGTCGGTGAACGCGCTCTAAAACTCCTACCATACCGACAGTGGGTGTGGGATAAATCTGTCGACCGGCTGTCTCATTGTAAAAACTCACATTACCACCCGTAACCGGAATATCAAACTCCTCACAGGCCTCTGTCATCCCCTCCACCACCTCGACAAATGAACCCATTACTTCAGGTTTCTCAGGACTGGCAAAGTTGAGACAGTTGGTAATGCCTAATGGCTCAGCTCCCACGGCGGCTAAATTGCGGAAACCCTCCGCAATTATATTCTTTGCTCCTCGCCGTGGATTCAGGTGGCAGAGCATACCATTACCATCCACAGTTGCTGCCACACCTTTTTCCGATCCTTTGACCCGCAGTACTGCGGCGTCGGCCCCTGGATTTACCACGGTGTTTACACCCACCATGTGATCGTATTGACTGTAAACAGGTCGACGCGATGCCAGGTTGGGATGAGAAATCATCTTCAAAACAACATCATTGAAATCATCGGGAACAGATACCGGCTGCATCTTTTCTCTCTGGTCGTCCTCAACAATTACTGATTTTCTATTGTAAGTTGGCGCTCCATCTGTCAGGCTCTCCACGGGTATCTCAGCTAAAACCTTCTCTGCCTCGCTTACACGGAGAAAACCGTCATCGGTAACCGTCCCGATGCATGCAGCTTCGAGTTCCCATTTGGAAAATATTTTTGACACTTCAGATTCCCGTCCTTCTTCGACGATGACCAACATCCGCTCCTGCGATTCACTCAGCATTACCTCATACGGCGTCATTCCCTGTTCCCGCCGGGGCACTCTGGACACATCTATGTCTATTCCGTTTCCAGCTCTGGAGGCAGTTTCTGCTGCCGCCGATGTGAGGCCAGCGGCGCCGAGATCATTGATTCCAACAACAGCGTCACTTTCCATCATCTGCAGACAGGCTTCAATCAACAACTTTTCGCGGAAGGGATCACCCACCTGCACCGCTGGACGCTTATCCTCGGCCTCCTCATCAAACTCCTGGGAAGCCAACAGACTGGCGCCATGAATGCCATCACGACCGGTTCTTGCGCCCACTACGAACACTGAATTACCAACGCCTGAGGCCTTACCCCGTATCAAGCGTTCGGTTGGAGCAAAACCCAGACACATTACATTGACCAGAGGATTCTCCTGATATGCAGACTCAAAATATATTTCGCCACCAATGGTGGGAACCCCAACACAGTTGCCGTAAAAGCTGATGCCACTTACAACTCCTTCAAACAAATATCGCACCCTGGAATCATCCAGATCGCCGAAACGCAAAGAGTCAAAAAGGGCAACAGGACGGGCTCCCATGGTGAACACGTCCCGTAAAATCCCTCCCACTCCAGTGGCTGCTCCCTGTACCGGTTCTACAGCACTCGGATGATTGTGCGATTCAATCCGAAAAACTACCGCGGTATCCTCATCTTCTCCCAGCTTTACGGCTCCAGCATTCTCACCAGGACCCTGAAGTACCTGTTCGCCTTCTGTAGGAAACTTAGCCAGATGTTCAAGAGAGCTTTTGTAACTGCAGTGTTCTGACCACATCAGACCATACAGGCCCAGTTCCAGCTCATTGGGCTTTCTCTGAAGATGTTTGCGGATGAGATCATATTCCTGTTCTGTCAGGCCAACTGTCTCCCAGGGAGGTTGTATATGATTTTTGTTATCTTGCGGCATCGAGAGTCTCCCTCCACCATTTCAATATAGACTTGAAAATAAATAATCCATCGCTTTCAGACAAAATGGCCTCTGAACACCTCTCCGGGTGCGGCATTATTCCCAACACATTACCCTCAGCGTTTGCCAAAGCTGCAACTGAACTCCAGGAACCGTTAGGGTTGGATTCAAGATCAACTTCACCAGAAGCATTGCAGTATCGTCCGACAATCTTCCCACCAGCTAGAGACCGTAAAGCATCGACCCCATCTTTATCAACTTCACCTGGTGGGCGGTAGTTGCCCTGATGATGGGCTACAGGGAGCTTGAGCACCTGTTCAGACTGGCAGGCGTAGGTGAACGGAGTATTTACATCGTCGATGCGAACATAGCTGTACTGACAGACAAACTTGAGATTGTCGTTGACCATCATTGCTCCTGGCAGAAGACCCATTTCACATAATATTTGAAACCCGTTGCAGATACCTATAACCAACCCACCTGATTCAGCAAATTCACCTATTGCCTCCATCACCGGTGTCTGGGCTGCCACAGCTCCTGCGCGTAGATAATCACCATAAGAAAATCCACCCGGTAGAATTACACAGTCTATCTCAGATAGATCCGTCTCCGTATGCCATAAATAGCGAACCGGCTGTCTCAGAACCCTCTCAACAACGTGATAGCAATCGCGGTCGCAGTTAGAACCGGGGAAGGTAGCAACAGCAAACCGGACCAAATCAGCCTGTACATCTCCTGAGGTGAATTCAGTGTAGCCGATGGACGGATTCATGAATCTCTCTCCGCTTCCAACTCCACCCGGTAATCTTCAATAACCGGGTTGGCCAATAAAGACTCACACATCTCCTCAACCCGACTGACAGCCCGTGATTCGTCATCTTCCTTTACATTCAGTTCCAGATACTTTCCCACTCTAACCTCAGAAACCTCATCGAAATCAAGACGGTTCAGCGACTGTTTTAATGTTTCTCCTTCTGGATCCAACACCCCGGATTTCAAGGTAATATAAACAGACACCTGCATAATTTATTCCTCCCACGCCACCCGGCGGTAAACCTCCCGGTAAGCTTCTTGTAGGTCTTCTGAATTGTCGTAATAAATTTCCCTATCCATTCGTTGGTCCGTTTCCTGGTCCCATAATCTACATGTGTCTGAAGAAATCTCATCAGCAAGCATGAGGTTTCCTTCACCATCTAGACCAAATTCCAGTTTGACATCCACAAACCGAAGACCGCGTTCGGTAAAGAAATTGCTCAAAGCTGAATGAATGCGCCAGGCATCCTCCTCAAGACGAACCAACTCCTGTTCTGAGCAGATGGAAAAAGAACGGATGTGGTAGCGGTTCAGCCAGGGATTGTCCAGTTCATCTGATTTGTAGAAAAACTCCATCACCGGCCGCTTCAAGCCTTCACCTTCCTTCATTTGCCACCGTAGAGCAAACCTCCCGGAAGCAATGTTGCGGATGACCACTACCAAAGGAAGCATGTCCAGACGGTGCACCAGATGATAACGCTCCCCCAACGACCCTAAAAAGTGAGTAGAACATCCGCATTTCTGCAGATGTTCAAAAACAGCTGAGGACATATGTGAACAGTAAAATCCCTTTTTTCGCACAGAAATCTGTTCTTCCTCGCAAACCACCGGCAGAGCATCCTTAAACTTCATCAAATACACATCTTTCCGGTCTGTGCCATAGAGGATCTTGGTCTTACCACTGTACTCCTGGGATGTCTTCAAAACATCAGGAGGGCTGGCAAGCATCTGTTGAATTCCCGGCTGCGACCGGGAGGACCTTTTCACCTCACACCAACCCCAATCTCTCAAACACTATATCCACGTTCTCGATCTGTTCGTTCACATCAAAACATTTATCCAACTGCTCTGAGCTGAGGTGCTCGGTGACTCGATCATCAGCTCGAATGCGCTCCTGGAAAGTTTTACCCCCCTGCCACGCTTCCATAGCACAGCTCTGAACGATTTCATAAGCTTGTTCCCGGCTGAGACCAGCAGATACCAGAGATAAAAGCACTTTTTGTGAAAACACCAGTCCTCCGGTGTGGTTCAGATTGCGCATCATGTTTTCAGGATACACATGCATATCAGAGATCACGTAGGTCATCTTGTCCAACATATAGTCCAAGAGGATGGTAGAATCGGGAATAATGACACGCTCTACCGACGAATGGGAAATATCACGCTCATGCCACAGAGCAATGTTTTCCATAGCTGATGATGCATTACTGCGCAGAACACGGGACAACCCAGATACCCTCTCAGTCACGATAGGATTCCGCTTGTGCGGCATTGAGGATGAGCCTTTCTGGCCGCTTCTGAACGGTTCTTCCACTTCACGCACTTCGGTCTTCTGGAGATTCCGAATTTCTGTGGCGATTTTCTCCAGCAGAGCACCAGTCATGGCCAACTGGACCAAAAAGGCAGCGTGACGGTCCCTTCCCACTATCTGTGAACTGACCGGTGCAGATTGCAATTCCAGTTCCTCACACACCATCGATTCCAGCTGGGGCGGGACCTGTGCATAAGTGCCCACTGCTCCGGAGATTTTCCCACAGGCAGCCTCCTGAACTGCCGATTTCATCCTCTGCTTGGCTCTGCTCAGATCTTCGTACCACAAGGCGAGCTTCAATCCCCAGGTCATGGGTTCTGCATGGACCCCGTGTGTTCGACCAACCATTGGAGTGTATTTGTATTTCCTGGCCTGTTCACCAAGAGCCTGCTGTAATTTTTCCATCTCCTGCAGCAGCAGATCACCTGCCTTTTTAAGCTGTAAACCCAGGGCAGTATCGATTACATCAGAAGACGTCAGACCATAATGGATATGCCTGCCTGCTTCATCAACCTGCTCCGCCAGGGATGTTACGAAAGCAACGACATCATGACGGGTCTCAGCTTCAATTTCTTTTATACGATCTACATTTATAGACGTTCTTTCCTCCACCTCTTCGGCTGCCCACATGGGCATATCTCCCAGTCGAGTCCACGCTCGCATAGCCGCAATTTCAACCTGTCGCCATGCTTCAAACTTGCTTTTTAGAGTCCACAACTGTCCCATTTTTTCGCGAGTATAACGTGGGATCATGTCCAATCACCATTTCGGATGCAGTAATTCTTCATTGCAATCCCCCCTGTAACAAAATAATTAAGGTCAATCTCAATACGACCACAAACACTCAGCCTGTGACAAAATCCTTCTTCCCGGAATCTTGATCAGAGGAAAAATACAAAAACGGCAGAGAAACATTCTAGCACCGTCTTTAGCAGGGAGTACGGGCTTCAATTTTGATTACACTATTATTACAAACACTAGACCCAGATTCAGTGTAATTGTTGTTAAACAGCTAGTCAATTCAAATGTAATATGGACGGGGGATTGGTTTTATACCAGTCAATATTAGTGGTTCTGAAAAGCAAGCTCACACTATAGCGCCTGTTGATTGCATACAGGGGAAACAATTAATGTAGGCCTTCTCGGGGGGGCGAGAAGGCCTAATTCGGGGGACAGCGAAATTAGGAGATTAGATTTAAACATCACTCACAGCTATCTTGACTTCATTAAATATACTAGTAGGTACTTAACAATTGATCTATAGGGTCTATAACCTAAGTATACTCATTTGTCGGTTGTACACCTTAGGTTGTAGACCTTAGTACACCAGTACAGGCTTATCTAAAAAACGACAGTTTATGCAATAACATGAGAACTCCTGACTCAAATCTCAGAGCGATATAAGACCCTTTCTGATGGCATATTTAGTCAGGGCAACCCGATCATTCAACCCCAGCTTATCCATTATATTTGCCCGGTGAGCCTGCACAGTCTTAATACTGATATAGAGTTCATCGGCTATTTCCTGATTGGTTAGGCCTTCTGCTATCAGGGTCAAGATTTCCAGCTCCCGTTCGGTCAGACCATCGTACATATCTCCGTCATCAGAATCCGAACCCTGACCCTCAGCTAATAGTGTTTCCGTAACAGATGGGTGAAGTATGGTATTCCCCTCAACCACACCTTCTATCGCCGACACCAGTTCTCGTGTAGCCGTTCTCTTGACGACATAGCCGGCAGCCCCTGCCTGGAAGATGGGTTGAACGTAACCCTCTTCATCATGCATGGTGAGAATCAGAATTTTGATATCAGGATATTCCTCCGAAATCTGAGAGGTTGCCTGAATACCGTTCATTTTGGGCATACTGATATCCATCAAAACAACATCAGGGGATAGCTTTTCTACCTTCTGCAAAGCTTCCTCGCCATTGACGGCCTCCCCGACCACCTTGATGTGATCTTCGGTCTCCAGCAACGATTTAATTCCGTCCCTCAAGATGGTATGATCGTCAACCAAGAGTACTTTTATTGTCTCCATAGTCATGCCCCGCACCTCCCATCAAACCCCTTCAACCTGTTCTCGGGATCTGTACCATAACTTTAGTACCCTCTCCCAGAGCTGCCTGAATTTTCAATTGCCCCCCCATCAGCCGGGCTCGCTCCTGCATCCCAAAAAGGCCCAAGCCCTCATAAGTTTTCAAACGATCTTCACGCTCATGGGGTTCAAACCCAATCCCATCATCTTCAATGGTCAATCTAACTGATTCATCATTCACCTGCATCAAAACAGCTACTGAATTGGCATCTGCGTGCCTGATCACATTGGTGATAGCCTCTTGAAAAATGCGAAATAATGCAGTTTCGGTATCCGGTGGCAGACGATCCTCATGTGCTCCCTGGATATTAAACCTGGATTCTATATCCAGAGGCTCCAACTTATTCATTACATACCATTTCATGGCAGGAATCAGCCCGAGATCATCCAGGATACTGGGTCGCAGATCAAAAATAAGTTTACGAATTTCCTCCAGGGTAGTTTCCGTAAGGTCCCGAGTTTTTTCGAGTTGTTCCATTAAATCCTCCACCAGATGACTCTGAACTGCCTGGTTTTTAAGAGTGCTGATTATCATCTCGAGGTTAATTATCAAGCTGGACAGCGACTGACTGGTCTCATCATGCAGTTCGCGAGCTATTCTCATGCGCTCCCGTTCCAGAGCCTGCAGTGTACGGGACGAAGTATAATGCCTGTTGCTCTCAAGGTGATCAATTATCATATTAAGTATGTTTCCCACTCGACTGAGCTCAGGACCATCAAGCAAGTCTCCCGGCGCGCGCACACTGTGGTCACCGTCCTGCAGGCGCTCCACCGCATCCAGCAGCTGTATAATTGGTTCAAAAACCTTCTTCAAAATCGCCACTTGCAGCAGCATCAGCAGCAGGAGAGCAAAACTCACGTAACCGAAAAATCCCTGGCCACTAACCTGATTAAGCACACCCCTTCGCCCCAGTACAAAAACCAGCAGCAAAGGAGGTACAGACGCGAGCAGACCTCCGAAAACTACCCGGTAGAAAACAGGAATATCGGAATAACGATCTGAAGACCACCTGAGGAATGGTTTCATATCAACAGTGTCACTCCCATTCTATGGTTCCGGGGGGTTTAGCTGTAATATCGTAGGCTACCCTATTGACTCCCTCCACTTCATTAACAATGCGTCTCGCAGTTTCATCCAGTACATCGAAAGGAATCCGGGCCCAATCTGCAGTCATGGCATCAGTGCTTGTGACAGCACGTAAGACAACCGTCTGTCCGTAAGTTCTTCGATCACCCATAACTCCCACACTTTTCACATCTGGAATGACGGCAAAGGCCTGCCACACCTCGCGATATAGCTCATTCTCTCTTAATTCTTCAATAAATATATGGTCAGCCTGGCGGATTATTTTCAATTTGTCTGCGGTAATTTTCCCCAGTACTCGCACCGCCAGACCCGGCCCAGGAAAAGGATGACGCCACACGACCTCCTCGGGCAGACCCAACTGGGTGCCCACTTCTCTGACTTCATCCTTGAACAGATATCTTAGAGGTTCTACAAGATCTAGATTCATGTGCTCCGGCAGACCACCCACATTATGGTGACTCTTGATTACAGAGGCTGTTTGAGTCCCACTTTCAACCACATCGGGATAAATTGTTCCCTGAACAAGATAATCTATATCGCCTAACTTTTCCGCTTCCTCTTCAAAGACGGCAATGAACTCCTCACCTATGATCTTACGTTTTTGTTCGGGATCCTGCACACCGGAAAGCTTTTGCAAAAATCGACTGCGGGCATCAACTGTTACCAGATTGACCCCCATTTCTTCTGAGAACAGCTTACTGACCGACTCAAACTCTCCAGCCCGCAGTAGTCCATGATCAACAAATACGCAGACAAGCCGTCCGCCCACTGCCTGGTTTACCAAAGTGGCTGCGACCGCAGAATCAACTCCGCCGCTAAGCCCGCACAAAGCCCTTCCCTCACCAATCTGGGAACGGATATCGTCAACAGCATCTTCGACAAAAGACTGCACCGACCAACTGCCCTGCATCTGACATATCCGGAAGAGCCAGTTTTCCAGTATGTCACTGCCATGCTCTGTATGCTGCACTTCGGGATGAAACTGCACTGCGTAGATCTCATCTTCAGGTCTGGCCATTGCTGCAACCGGCGCAGCATCACTTTTGGCAAGCATGTTAAACCCGGGAGGAACCTCATTAATCCGGTCCCCGTGACTCATCCACACCTGTAATCTCTGCGGAAGCTGATGAAACAGCTGGCCTGCTTCCTCGATGATGAGTTCAGTCCTCCCATATTCTCTTTTGGGAGCTCTACTGACCACATCTTCGCCACCAAAATGTACGGCCAATAACTGCTGTCCATAGCAGATAGCAAGTATAGGGATGCCCAGTTCGTAAATATCATCATCAGGTCGCAGCGCACCCGGTTTATAAACACTATCCGGGCCTCCGCTCAGAATCAGACCATCTGGTTTATCTGCTTGTATCTCGGCAGCGGCAGTATTACCGGGAACGACCTCAGCATAAACCCCGCATTCTCTAACCCTACGTGCAATGAGCTGTGAATATTGTGCTCCAAAATCCAGTACTAAAACTTTTTCTCTGACTTGCATCAACTGCCCCCTTCGCTTTGCTGCTTTACAACTCCCACAAATGGTAAATTCCGGTATAGTTCATCAAGGTCCAGCCCATACCCAACCAGAAACTCGTTTGGCACCTGCATTCCACAGTAATCTACTTGCACTTCAACTTCCCGCCGTTCGGGCTTATCCAACAAGGAGCAAACACGCAGACATTCAGGGCCGCGTCCCCGCAAATGATTTCGCAGGTACTGTAAGGTCAATCCGGTATCCACTATATCTTCCACAATTATAACCTGTCGGTCTTCAATGGGTGTATCCAGATCATTGAGGATCCTTACAACTCCAGAACTTGTCGTTGAAGACCCATAACTGGAAACAGCGATAAAATCAATTGCTATGGGAATATCGAGCGCTCTGGCCAGATCTGACAGAAAAACTACTGCACCTTTCAAAACTCCGACCAGCAGCAGAGGTTTCTTATAACTCAACCTGCTTGAAAAATCCCCCTTTATTTCGTCAGCTAGTCGTTTTACTATTTGCCGAAGTTCTCTCTCAGAAATTAATGGGACAATTTTGTGACCCAGATCAGTCGGCATCAGCCTCCTCCTTCAACTGGTTCAAACAACTTCTTCTTAGATAATAACACATAATCTGAGATAAAAGCCCACCACATCTATAGAGTAACCAATCTGGTTCAAATGACAAACCCCCACTTCCAAAGAGGAAGTGGGGGTAACAGGTCTTTTATTGGACTAACTTACATGGGCATATTCATTCCGCCGCCCATGCCTCCCATACCTCCCATATTTGGCATGTCGCCGCCTTCATCACCGTCATCTTCACCGGGGATTTCTCCTACCAGAGTTTCTGTGCTCAGGACCATACTGGCTATGCTCGCCGCATTCTGCAAAGCTGACCGTGTTACCTTGGCCGGATCGACGATACCAGCAGCAAACATATTGGTGTAGTCCATGCTCAGAACATCGAATCCTTCTTCATCACCCATTTCTTTCAGATGCTCAAGGACTACTGAGCCTTCCAGACCGGCATTGCCGACTATGCGGCGGACAGGAGCAGATAGAGACCGCTTAACCAGCTCAAATGCTATTTTCTCATCTTCAAAGGTAGTTTCTGGCACTTCCATTTTCTGGGCTGCCCGGAGATAAGCAACTCCTCCACCTGCTACTATTCCTTCTTCCACAGCGGCTCGAGTTGCGTTAAGGGCGTCTTCTATGCGCATCTTCTTCTCTTTCATTTCCACTTCAGTGGCTGCTCCAACATTGACCACTGCCACACCACCGGATAGTTTGGCCAGGCGCTCTTCCAGCTTTTCTCTGTCAAAATCGCTGGTGGAGTCTTCGATTTGACGACGGAGAATCTCAATTCGATCCTTGATCTTGGCCGGCTCACCCTGTCCTTGAACAATTATGGTGTCATCTTTGGTGACAGTTACTCTGCCGGCGCGACCAAACATATCTTGAGTTACATTTTCAAGGCTCAGTCCGAGATCTTCACTGATGACCTGACCTCCAGTAAGAATGGCGATGTCTTCGAGCATCTGCTTACGGCGATCCCCAAAGCCGGGCGCCTTGACTGCAGCAGCGTCCAGGGTACCTCGAACTTTGTTTACTACCAGCGTGGCCAGAGCTTCGCCTTCGATATCTTCTGCAATTACCAGCAGGGGTTTACCTAGATTCACTGCCTTTTCAAGCACTGGCAGGAAATCGTTGACCGCACTGATTTTTTGGTCAGTGAGCAGGATATAGGGTTCTTCAAGGACTGCTTCCATGTTTTCGCTGTCAGTCACCATATAAGGAGACAGATAACCGCGGTCAAACTGCATACCTTCTACTACATCCAGGAAGGTCTCCATAGTCCTGGATTCTTCAACGGTAATCACGCCGTCTTTTCCAACCTGCTCCATGGCTTCAGCAATGAGATTACCAATCTCATCGTCATTTGCCGATATGGATGCTACCTGAGCAACGGCTTCTCGATCCTCGACGGGAATGCTCATTTCTCTGATAGTTTCAACAGCACTGTCAACTGCTTTTTGAATACCACGACGCAGGATCATGGGATTGGCACCTGCGACAACGTTACGCATACCTTCATCAACCATGGACTGGGCAAGAAGGATGGCGCTTGTAGTACCATCACCGGCAACATCGTTGGTTTGGGTAGCTACTTCCTTGAGCAGCTGAGCTCCCATATTTTCGTACGGATCTTTGAGGTCAATCTCTCTGGCTATGGTAACACCATCATTGGTCACCGTTGGAGCGCCAAACTGCTTTTCCAAAACCACGTTACGGCCTTTCGGTCCCAGAGTATTGATCACAGCATCAGCCATGGTGTCTACACCCTGCTGAAGCGCCTTACGGGCCTCTTCATCAAACATGATTCGCTTAGGCATTTAATAAAACCCTCCTTAAGTTTTATTTCTAGACAGTAATACTGTTTGGATACTGATTAACTTCACCCTGAAGCTACTTCTGAACTTTTGCTAATATGTCCCGCTCATTAACAATGAGCATCTCTTCTCCCTGCAGTTTTACATCTGTGCCTGCATATTTGGAAAAGATGATGGTATCTCCCTGGTCTACTTCTAACGGTACTTTTTCCCCGCTGTCCAGAGTCTTACCGGTTCCAACAGCAACTACTTCACCCTGCTGAGGTTTTTCTTTAGCCGACTCAGGAAGCACGATACCGCTGGAGGTTACATCTTCTTCCTCTTCAACAACTCTTACTACTACCCTGTCACCCAAGGGTTGAATCTTCATTGTAGTATTCCCTCCTTCTTTTACATTAACTTCAATATTGCTGTTTTCCATTGTTAGCACTCACTATCGTTGAGTGCTAACATCAGTTTATATAGTAATAGCCATTCTCCATATCGTCAACTGTATGTTATCCCCAATAATCCCTCAAATATGTCTTTTTGGCCTATTTGCTCTAATATTGACCGTTTTCCTCTATCAAACTCCAAATATGACCCCTGTATACTGCCAAAT